>NZ_JBYSVX010000023.1:0-38182 GCF_058986605.1 Pseudomonas sp. GW821-FHT07E12
TTTGCGCGCCTATAAACTTCGTAGTAACCGCAGGCATACAATCCAGACATGCCCGAATTGCCTGAAGTCGAAACCACGCGCCGCGGCTTGCTGCCGCATCTCCTGCAGCAGGCGATCCATGGCGTCATCCTGCGGCGGCCTGATCTGCGTTGGCCTATTCCGGAAGAGGTCGAAGCCGGTTTGTCCGGACGGCGTATCACCGATATCCGGCGCCGCGCCAAATACCTGCTCATCGATACCGATCTGGGCGACAGCGCAGTGATCCATCTCGGCATGTCCGGGAGCCTGCGGGTGCTGCCTGGCGATACCCTCGTACGCGCGCATGATCACGTTGATATCTGCCTGACCAATGGCCATGTGCTGCGTTTCAATGATCCACGTCGTTTCGGCTGCCTGCTCTGGCAGCCTGCGGGCGAGACGCATCCACTGCTGGTCGAACTCGGACCCGAACCGCTTTCGGATGATTTCGACGGCGCTTACCTGCATCGGCTGGCGCGTGGACGCAGCGCGCCGGTGAAAACCTTTCTGATGGATCAGCGCATCGTGGTCGGCGTCGGCAATATCTATGCGGCGGAAAGTCTGTTTCGTGCTGGTATCCAGCCGCGTCGCGAAGCGGGCAAGGTCTCATTGGCCAGCTATGAGCGCTTGGCGAGCGCGGTGAAGGAGATCCTCGATCATGCGATCACGCGCGGGGGCACGACGTTGCGGGATTTCATCAGCCCCGATGGTGCGCCCGGCTACTTCGAGCAGGAGTTGATGGTGTACGGCCGTGAAGGCGAGGCATGTGTGCGCTGCGGGCGCATGCTCAAGCATGCGACGATCGGGCAGCGCGCTACGGTGTGGTGCAGCCACTGCCAGCGTTGAGCTGTGATGATCGGGTGTTACGGGGGAGAGGGGATCAATCCGGTTTTCCCGGCGGATCTGGAGCGATGCGACAATCGACGGCATTCCGTGCGGAGAACCCTTGATATGCCGAGCATCCGCGTGTCGTTCATGCTTGCCGTGCTGGCGTTCCACGCGGCATCCGTGCCCGCCAATGCCGCGTCGGTCGAGGAAATCGTGCTGGATAACGGCACCGTCCAACTGACGGTCACACCGGCGCTGGGTGGCAGGGTGTTGGGTCTGCGTCGGGTCGGGGAGAGCAACTTCCTGAAGATCGGTGAGGCGGTGCGAAGCCAGCCGAGTCCGGCGGTGACCCCGGATGCCGATGACATCGCTTATCTCGGGCACGACGTGTGGGTCGGTCCGCAAAGCGAGTGGTGGTTGCATCAGCAGGTGAACCCGGCGCGACGCCAGGCGCGCGCGAACTGGCCGCCGGATCCCTATCTGGGTTTTGCCACGACGAAGATCGTGCAGCGCACGCCTGCGCTGCTTGCGTTGGCCGGTGTGGAAAGCCCGGTCAGCGGGGTGCAGCTGAGCAAGCGTTTCGCGTTGTCCAGCGAGCGGGCGGACAGTGTCGAGTTGCAGGTCGAGGCACGCAACGTGCGCGATCAGGCGGTTGCCTGGGATCTGTGGTTCAACACGCGGGTTCCGGCGGCTACACGGGTGTTCGTGCCGGTTTCCGGCGAAGCGGACGTGCGCGTGCAACCGGCCGGAGCTGGCTTCGGTGTGCCCGTTCATGCGCAGGCAGATGGCGTATGGACGCTGTCTGCGAAGGATGATCCCGGCGCGCAGCGTGGCAAGTTCCTGGTGCAGCCGGCGGCGGGCTGGATGGCGGGTTTCCAGGGCCGGCAGGTGCTGGTGATCCGCTTTGCGCATCAGCCGCGCGAGCGCATCCATCCCGAGCAGGGCCAGATCGAACTGTACGTGGACGCGCCGGCAGGCGATGCGGTGTCGGGCCTGCTGGAAATGGAGGTGCACGCGCCTTATCGGCAACTGGCACCGGGTGCTTCGATGCAGGCTGCCGAACGGTGGACGCTGCTGGCTTACGACGGCCCGGACGAGGCTGCGGCGCAGCGACGTTTCCTGTGCGATCAGGCGACGGCCCTCGCGCTCCAGGGCGCCTGCCCGCCCAAGTGAACCAGCGATGCCTGTGCCATCGCCGATGGCTGGCTATCATGTGTGTTCCGATGCCTGACAAGACCGCCCATGCAACGACGTGACTTCCTGAAGAATGCCACTGCCGCACTGGCGGCAATGGGATTACCCGCCATTCCGCAATGGGCACTGGCGGCCAACGCGGTTGGCCTGCGCCGGCTCGGCCAGGCCCAGCCGTTCGATTACGCGTGGTTGAAAGGCCAGGCGCGTGAACTCGCCGGGCGTGCCTACCAGAGCCACAAGCGCACGTTGCCGGCGCCGGTGGAGGGGATGAGCTGGGATCAGTACCAGTCGATCCGCTATCGTCAGGACCACGCGCTGTGGGCGAACGTGCCGGGCAAGTTCCAGGCGAAGTTCTTCCATCTCGGCCTGTATTTCCACACGCCGGTGCAGATGTTCGACGTGGTCGATGGCAAGGCGCAGGAGCTGGCCTACGATCCGGCTGCGTTCGATTACGGCAGCAGCGGCCTGAAGGGCGCGCATCTGCCGAAGGATCTTGGATTCGCCGGCTTCCGTCTCAACACACGGCAGGATACGGACCGTGATTTCGGTGCATTCCTGGGCGCCAGCTATTTTCGAGCGGTCGGCAAGGAGGGCCAGTACGGCCAGTCGGCGCGTGGGTTGGCGATTGATACCGGCACCGGTGGTCCTGAGGAATTTCCGGATTTCATCGCCTACTACCTCGAGCAGCCGAAGGCCGATTCGGACACGCTGGTGGTCTACGGTCTACTGGATTCGCCGAGCGTGGCCGGTGCGTACCGTTTTGCGATCACGAATGGTGAAGTGCTGCTGATGGATATCGATGCGGCGCTGTATCCACGCAAGGCCATCGAGCGGCTTGGCATCGCGCCATGCACCAGCATGTACCAGTACGGCGAGAACGATCGTCGGATGGCTTGGGATTGGCGGCCTGAGATCCACGACACCGATGGCCTGTCGCTGTGGACGGGCGGCGGCGAATGGGTGTGGCGGCCGCTGTGCAATCCGCCGCATCTGCGCTTCAACATGTTCGTCGATGAGAATCCGAAGGGATTCGGTCTGCTGCAGCGTGATCGCAACTTCGATCATTACCAGGACGACGGCGTGTTCTACGAGAAGCGCCCGTGCCTGTGGGTCGAACCCAAGGCCGGCTGGGGCAGGGGCTCGGTGCAGTTGGTGGAAATCCCGACGGTCGATGAAACGTTCGACAACATCGTCGCGTTCTGGAACCCGGCCGAGAAGCCGCAGCCCGGGCAGGAGCTGTTGTACGGCTACCGCTTGTACTGGGGCGCGCAGCCGCCGGCGTCCTCGCCACTGGCACACTGCGTGGCGACCCGTACCGGCCTGGGCGGCGTGATCGGGCAGAAGCGTTCGCACTTTTCCTGGCGCTTTGCGGTGGACTTCGCCGGTGGCGAGCTGGCCAGGCTGGCGAAGGCCAACGACCTGAAGGTCGAGGTGGTGCTGCAGTTGTCGCGCGGCAAGACCGAGATCGTTTCGGCACGGCCGCTGCACGAAATCACCGGCTACCGCGCGATGTTCGACGTGGTGCCGCCGGACGAGTCCAGCGAGCAGATCGATATCCGCCTGTACCTGCGTGGGCAGGACGGACGTCCGTTGACCGAGACCTGGTTGTATCAGTGGACGCCGCCGCCGGTGGCGGAGCGCAAGTTGTATTGAACGAATGCAGCTGCTTTCGTAGGAGCGGCTTCAGCCGCGATGGGGCTTTTCCCAGGAAGTCCCCATCGCGGCTGAAGCCGCTCCTACGATATTCGAAATATTGTGGGGAGCTCAGTCCAGCGGCAGCGGTTCCTGCAGCGGGTCGATCCGGCCTTCGCCGCGCATGATCTTCTTGAATTCGGCGCGGCTGACCGAGACGTAGCGCTCGTTGCCGCCGATCTCGACCTGCGGCCCATCGTGTACGGCGTGGCCGTGTTCATCCACGCGCACGGTCATGGTCGCCTTGCTGCCGCTGTGGCAGATCGTCTTGATTTCCTGCAGGTCGTCGGCCCAGGCCAGCAGGTACTGGCTGCCTTCGAACAGTTCGCCGCGGAAATCCGTGCGCAGGCCGTAACACAGCACCGGGACGCGCAGTTGGTCGACAACCTCGCTGAGCTGCCAGACCTGTGCGCGGCTGAGGAACTGCGCCTCGTCGACCAGCACGCAGTTCAGTTTGCCATGTGCGGCGATATCGGCTTCCACCAGCCGCTCCAGATCGGTATCGCGATCGAACGCATGCCCTTCGGCACGCAGGCCGATGCGCGAGGCGACCACGCCGCTGCCGGCGCGATGGTCGAGCCTGGGTGTGAGGATCAGCGTGCGCATGCCGCGCTCGCGGTAGTTGTGCGCGGACTGCAGCAGGGTGGTGGTCTTCCCGGCGTTCATTGCCGAGTAGTAGAAGTAGAGCTTGGCCATGGCGGGATTTTACCGGTCGAAAAGTCCCGCTTCCGACTACTTAGTCTCTGTGTCTGCTTCCGGTGCACCTACTTCGACCCGACCTTGGCGTTCCATTAGCTCGTTCTGGGCTTTCCAGTAAGCGTCGGGCTTCCAGAAACGATCCTGATAGAAGCGGGCCGATGCGACACGCGAGTAGCCGCCATTGGATCCCGGCATGTAGGTATCTGATGTGCCAATAAAACCAAGTCGGCTACCTGCCACCTGATTACGCTGTACGCGTAGCACGCGCTCGAGACGAGGCTTGGCGGTTGGGTCGCCATACTCAGCGTAGAGCTTGCGGCCTTCCTCCATAGCGTGCTGGCGCTCGCTTTCACTAAGTTGCTTCCAGTAGCGTTCCCGCTGGATGATCAAATGACGGGTGCCACGTTCAGCGGCCATGTCCATCCAGACATAACCCAGCGCGCGGTCAGGATCACCGCCTTCGCCATTCCAGTACATCTCCCCCAGCGCACCTTGGGCGAGCTTGTCGCCATAGCGAGAGGCCATACGATAGTAACGTCTCGCGGCTCCGGTTCTGCCGGATTTGTAAGCATCCAATCCCAGCTTCCGGTAGTGCTGGTCGGGGTGGCTCTGCCGCATC
This sequence comes from Pseudomonas sp. GW821-FHT07E12, assembly GCF_058986605.1. NCBI lineage: Bacteria > Pseudomonadati > Pseudomonadota > Gammaproteobacteria > Pseudomonadales > Pseudomonadaceae > Pseudomonas > Pseudomonas sp. GW821-FHT07E12. The sequence continues at coordinate 5,051 of NZ_JBYSVX010000023.1, forward strand.
GCGTCGGATTCAGCAACCTCGACGTCAAGCGAGGACATTGGTACCTGTGCCTGCACGTTGCAGGGGAGGGCAAGTGACAGCCCAATGAGGGGAAGGATGAGGTTCTTCATGGACGCTCCTTGGCCAGTCGGAAGCCAAAGCTATAACGTAGGGCGCTATGGTCGTCAACTTGGGGCAAGGTGGAGCGGACCGTTACAATGCGCGGCCGCAGGAAGTTCACCCATGCACGGTCTCAATCCCCCTCAGCGCGCCGCGGTTCTGCACTGCGAAGGTCCCCTGTTGGTGCTGGCCGGCGCCGGCAGCGGCAAGACGCGGGTGATCGTGGAGAAGATCGCGCACCTGATCGGCACCGGGCGTTATCCGGCGCGGCGCATCGCGGCGATCACCTTCACCAACAAGTCGGCCAAGGAAATGCGCGAGCGTGTGGCCAAGCGCATCCGCGGCGATGGCGCTGAAGGGCTGACGATCTGTACCTTCCACGCGCTGGGGCTGAAGTTCCTGCAGGTCGAGCACGAGGCCGTGGGACTCAAGCGCGGCTTTTCGATCTTCGATACCGATGACGCCACCGCGCAGATCAAGGATCTGCTGCATGGCGCCAAGCCCGATGCGATCGAGGACGCGAAGAACCTGATTTCGCGCGCGAAGAACTCGGGTCTGTCGCCGGAGCAGGCGATGGCGGCGGCGCGTACCAACCGCGAGCTGGAGGCGGCCAGCCTGTATGCGCGCTACCAGGCGCGGCTGACCACGTTCAATGCGGTGGATTTCGACGACCTGATCCGCCTGCCGGTGCAGGTCCTGGAGGGCGACGAGGCCATCGTGAAGGCCTGGCGCGAGCGCATCGGCTACCTGCTGGTGGACGAGTGCCAGGACACCAACGATGCGCAGTACCGGCTGTTGAAGATGCTGGCCGGGCCGAAGGGCAACTTCACCTGTGTGGGCGACGACGACCAGAGCATCTACGCCTGGCGCGGCGCCAATCCCGAAAACCTGCTGCAGATGGGTACCGACTATCCACAGCTGGAAGTGGTCAAGCTGGAGCAGAACTATCGCTGCTCCAACCGCGTGCTGCGCGCGGCCAACGCGTTGATCGCGCACAACCCGCATGAGCACCTGAAGACGCTGTGGAGCGACCAGGCTGATGGCGAGCGCATCCGCGTCTGGGAATGCCGCGACAGCGAGCACGAGGCCGAGAAGGTGGCGGCGGAAATCTCCTTCATCGCCACCGCGAAACAGGTGCCGTGGAGTGATTTCTGCATCCTGTTCCGCGGCAACTTCCAGTCGCGGCCGCTGGAAAAGGCGATGCAGTTGCTGCGGGTGCCGTATCACTTGAACGGGGGTACGGCGTTCCTGGAGCGCCAGGAAGTCAAGGACGTGCTGTCGTGGCTGCGGCTGCTGGTCAATCCGGACGACGATGCGGCGTTCCTGCGCGCGGTGCAGTCGCCCAAGCGCGAGGTCGGTGCCAGTTCGCTGGCCAAGCTGGCCGAGCTGGCCTCGACCAAGCAGGTGCCGATGTCGCGCGCGGCCGAGTCGATGGGCGCGCTGCAGCAGTTGCCGCCGCGCGCGGCCAACGGCCTGAGCGGGTTCACCGACATCCTGCGCGAGCTGCGTCAGGCGGCGCCACGCCTGCCGGCGGCGGATCTGGTGCGGCTGCTGGCCGAGAAATCCGGTCTGGTCAGCGAGCTGCGCAACCAGGCCAAGGACGAGCCGTCGTTCCAGCGCCGCAAGGCCAACGTGGAAGAGCTGGCGGAATGGTTCGAAGGTGGCCCGCGCGGCGCCAGCGCCGGCGATCTGGCCGCGCAGCTGGCGCTGCTGTCGCGCAATGACAAGGACGACGGCGGCAACCAGGTGCGGATGATGACGCTGCATGCGTCCAAGGGACTGGAGTTCCGCTACGTGTTCATCGTCGGCTGCGAGGACGGCGTGCTGCCGCACGAGGTCAGCCTGGACGAGGGCAACTTGCAGGAAGAACGACGGCTGCTGTACGTGGGCATCACCCGCGCCAAGGAGCAGTTGTGGATGAGTTACAGCCGCTTGACGCGCAAGTTCGGCGAGCAGATCCGGCTCAAGCCGAGCCGTTTTTTCGATGAGATTCCGGCCGGGGAGATCCAGCGCGACGGGGCCGACCCGGTCGCCGATGCCGAGCGCAAGCAGGAGCGGGCCAAGGCGGGATTGGCGGCTATCCAGGCGTTGTTTGATTAGTTGTAGGGCATAAATGGCGGTCATTCCCGCGAAAGCGGGAATCCATGGACATGAGCGCAGTAAGGAGCAATGTCCTTGGATTCCCGCTTTCGCGGGAATGACGAGCTTGGACCCATTAACGGTCGTCCAAGTCTGACAAGGAACCTATGGCACACCGGAGGCTTGCCGACATGGCCTCGGCGCGGCAGTCTGCATGTTCTTCCTGCCGGAGCGAACCGTGGCTGTCCTGATCGAAACCGAGCGCCTGCACCTGCGTGAACTGGAACCGGAACGCGATGCCGCGGTGATGCTGGCGCTGCTGAACGACCCGGGTTTCATCCGGGGTATCGCCGATCGCGGCGTGCGCAGCGTCGAGCAGGCCGCCGAATACCTGCGTGGCTGGCCCGGGGCGCAGTACGCGCACAACGGCTTCGGTCATTACGCGGTGGAGTTGCGCGACACGGGCACGTTCATCGGCACCACCGGGCTGATCAAACGCGCCGATCTGGCATTGGCCGATATCGGCTACGCGATACTCAGCGAGTACCACGGGCGCGGCTATGCGGAAGAGGCCTCGCGCGGCGTGATGGCGTATGCGCGCGACGTGCTTGGAATGAGCGCGGTGTGCGGGATCGTCTCGCCCGGCAATGTGGGCTCGGTGCGGTTGCTGGAGAAACTCGGCCTGCGTCGCCAGGGTGACTACATGATCGCGGCCGAACGTGAGCCGTTGGGGTACTACGAGATCACGTTCTGAAGTAACCGGGAGTGCCGCGCTCCCGATTCAGTCGGTGACCTGCTGTTATCGATCTTCCAGCAGCGGCGCGAGTTGCTCCTGCAGCCGCGCCAGTTGTTCTTCCAGCGCTTGTACGCGGGCTTCGAGTCCGCTGGTGCCGACATCCGAGGTCGCACGTCCGGCCGGCATCGCGGCTGCCAGCGCCGCCACGTCCACCAGCCCGCACAGCTGGTGCATGTAGCGGTCCTCGCGCTGCCCGCTGGCGCGCGGCAGCAACACCGCCAGCGTGCGTTGCACCAGCCGGTCGAGGTGGTGGCGCAGGTCTTCCGGGTTGTTGAAGCGCGCCAGCCGTTCGCTGCGTGCGAACAGCTCGCCGATGGTCTGCGGTCCGCGCAGCAACAGCAGGCCCAGCAGCGCGACCTGCTGGCGGGTCAGGTCGAGCACGCTGTCGAGCCGGTGCTCGTAGCGCTCGGCGCGCGAGGAGAACTGCTGGCGCACCCAGCCCAGCGTTTCCAGGCTGCGCAGGGCGTGGTGGACTTCGCCCGGCTCCAGCGTCAGCACCGGCTCGCGCGCGGTCTTCTGGTTGGCGGCCACCTGGGTGGCGTTGACCGTGAGCGGATAGGCATCGGGGGTGGTGGCTTCCTTCTCGATCAGGCAGCCCAACGCACGCGCCTGGGCGATGTCGAGGATCGGCAGGTCGGGGGCGGGAACAGTGCTCATGCGCGGGCTCCGGAAGACGGGCGCGCAGGATAGTCGATGCCGGTGTCGTCCCGCTGAAACCCCGTTGCCAGCCGAGCCGGTAGAATTGGCGGCCTTTCATCTGGTTGGATGCCATGCGCCGTTCCGCTTCGCTTTCCCTCCCGCTGCTGATCGCCGCCGCGCTGGTGTTACCGGCGTGCAAGCGCGCGGACGATACCGCGCCGCAGGCGGCGCAACAGGCTCCCGCGGAAGCCAAGGCCGAGGCGGTGGAAGCGCCGGCCAAGCCGAGCACCGGCGTTCCCGCCGGCGATGACAACCTCAATGCGGTGCTGTGGATGCAGCGTTCGGAGGAGTACAAGGCGCTGACCGAACAGACCTATCGCGCCGCCGCCGACAAGCTCGATGCTGCGCTGAAAGAGAAGCACTGGGACGCGCTGGTGCCGGAGGAGCGCGGCAACGTCGCGACCGGCCTGAAGCCGGCGGTGGTGATGGACGTGGACGAGACCGTGCTCGACAACTCGCCCTACCAGGCGCGGCTGGTACGCAACGGCAAGGAATACGACGAGGTGAGCTGGGACGCCTGGGTGGCCGAGAAGAAGGCCAAGGCGATCCCCGGCGTGGTCGATTTCGCCCGCGCCGCCAATGCCAAGGGCATCACCGTGCTGTACATCTCCAATCGCGCCGTGCACCTGAAGGAGGCGACGCTCGCCAACCTCAGGGCGGTCGGCATGCCGGTGGCCGATGACAGCGTGTTCCTGGGCCTGGGCACCTTCGTGAAGGACTGCGAGCAGAACGGCAGCGAGAAGAACTGCCGTCGCCGTCTGGCCGGCCAGCAGTACCGCGTGCTGATGCAGTTCGGCGATCAGCTCGGCGATTTCGTGCAGGTTGTCGCCAATACGCCGGAAGGCCGTGGCGCCTTGCTGCAGCAGTACCACGACTGGTTTGGCGAGCGCTGGTGGATGCTGCCGAACCCGAGCTATGGCGGTTGGGAGCCGGCACAGTTCAACAACGACTACAGCCAGCCGTGGCAGGCCCGCCACGATGCCAAGCGCGCCGCGCTGGACGTGGCCCCGTGAGCCGCGCCCCGCTGCCGCTGAGCGCGCGTGAGCGGCTGATCTTCGCGCTCGACGTGCCCGGCCGCGCCGAGGCGATCGAGTGGGTGGACCGGCTCGGCGAGTCGGTGGCGTTCTACAAGATCGGCATGGAGCTACTGGCTTCGGGCGAGTACTTCGATGTGCTCGACGTGCTGGCGCAGCGCGGCAAGCGCGTGTTCGTCGATCTGAAGTTCTTCGATATCCCGGCGACGGTTGGCGGGGTGATCCGGCGGCTGTCGCAGTGGCCGGTGGACTACTGCACCATCCACGGCTGGCACCCGGCGATGATGCAGGCCGCCGCCGAAGCCAACACCGGCGAGATGCGGTTGCTGGCGGTGACGGTGCTGACCTCGATGGGGCGGCCGGATCTGGCGCAGATGGGCATCGATCGTGAGCCGGTCGACGTGGTGGTCGAGCGCGCGCTGGCGGCGCAGGCTGCAGGTATCGACGGGGTGATCGCTTCCGGGCAGGAAGCTGCGCCGATCCGGCGTGCTACCGGGGCTGGTTTCTCGATTGTGTGTCCGGGGATTCGGCCGGGTGGTCCGGTAGGCGATGACCAACAGCGTACGGTTGGGGTGGCGCAGGCGTTCGCCGATGGCGCCGATGCGATCGTGGTGGGGCGTCCGATCCGGTTGGCGGCTGATCCGCGGGCGGCTGCGGAAGCTATTCAGAGCGAAATTGCCTCGTCTATTTCTTAGTTAAAACAAATAGTTGTAGGCGATAAATTAAAGTGTTGCCTTAGATTCAGCGGCGGCGTAGGATGCCGCGATCCGGCTTCGCGGCCGGAGATGTGCCACACAGTCCTCCGGCTTCGGCCGGGTTTTGAGAGGTCTGCGGTTCCTTTGGGAGCCCGGCCTCTTTTTTTATGTGTGTGCTTTATGGGGTGTGGCTTGGTCGTGGTGTTTGCGTAGGTGCGGACCCGATGCCGGGACCAGCTTTACGATCTATCCACCGTCGTCCCCGCGCAGGCGGGGATCCAGTGACTTTCCACGCGATCTGTCTATCATCACTCCCGCGACTTCCAAGCCATCTCTCTACTGTCATCCCCGCGAAGGCGGGGGCGAAGCACCACGGCTTGCGAGCCACTGGCTCGCGTGGTGCTTAGCGCCATCGGGCTATGCCCGATGGCCGGGGATCGAAGATCCATGGACGTTGCTTATTGGGTTTGACGTTGCAGTGACAGTAAATGCAACCGCAACTGCAAAGGCTTTCGCTCCTTCGGAGCGAGTTACCTTTCTTTGCTCGTGCAAAGAAACGTAACCCAAAGAAACACGCCCCAGTCCTCGCGCCCTTCGCTGCGCTTCGGGTCCACTGCGCCAGCGGGATTTTCTGACGCGGCATCCATGCCGCGGCAGAAAACGACGTGCATCCATGCACGTCGCCCTTCGGGTTTTTCCCGCTGGCTCCGTCGCTGCGGATGGGGGGGCCATAAAAGCGGCAAAGCAAAAGCAAAATCACGAGCAACAGCAACAGCAACAGCAACAGCAAACCGCCAGTGCTCAAGCCGGCAGCGGTCGTGCAACCGGCAACGCAGCGCAGAAGCGGTCGATGAAGGTCTGGTGCGGTGGCATCACATCTACGCAGCGCGAAATGGTCTGGCCGACGCTGCTGAGGAAGCCTTCGATGTCCTTTTCGGGCACTTGGTCGACCAGGGGGTGATAGGCGCGTGGCAGGATGCCTTGGCCGATCATCACCTGCACCCAGCTGATCTCGGCGAACATCTCATCGCCGTTGCGGTAGAAGCGGCCGCTGTCGGCGAACAGGTCGAGGGTCGATTGCAGTTCCTGCGGGCGTGCGATCTGTCGGCAATGCCGCCAGAACGAGGTGTCTTCGCGTTCGGTGGCGGTGTAGTGCAGCACCAGGAAGTCGCGGATGCGGTCGAACTCGAAGGCGAGGCGGTCGTTGTAGCGCTGTACCAATGTTTCGCTGATGCCTTCGCGCGGGAACAGTTCCAGCAACTTGGAGATGCCGGACTGGATCAGGTGGATGCTGGTCGATTCCAGCGGTTCCATGAAGCCGCTGGCCAGGCCGAGTGCGACCACGTTCTTGTTCCAGCAGGCTTTGCGACGGCCGGTGGTGAAGCGCAGCGGGCGTGGATCGGCCAGCGGTTTGCCGTCCAGGTTGGCCAGCAATGTCGCTGCGGCTTCGTCGTCGCTGAGGTGCGCGCTGGAGTACACGTAGCCGTTGCCGGTGCGGTGTTGCAGCGGAATACGCCACTGCCAGCCGGCATCGCGCGCGGTGGCGCGGGTGTACGGGGTTGGTGGGCCGACCTTTTCGCATGGCACCGCCAGCGCGCGGTCGCACGGCAGCCAATGGGTGAAATCGTGATAACCGGTGTGCAACGCCTGCTCGATCAGCACACCGCGGAAGCCGCTGCAATCGATGAACAGCTGTCCGGCGATTTCGCGCCCGTCCTGCAGGCGGACCGACTCGACGTAGCCGGACTCGGGATGCAACTGCACCTGTTCGACGATGCCTTCGATGCGTTTCACGCCGCGCTGCTCGGAATACTCGCGCAGGAATGCGGCGTACAGCGCGGCGTCGAAATGATAGGCGTAGGCGATGTTGGCCAGCGGCGAATTCGGCGGCGCGTCGTTGGCCGAGGTCATGAACCTGTCGCGGCGCGCGGCGACGGTGTTGAGCGTGTAGTCGCCGAGTGGGCCGGCCTTGCCCTTCAGGGCCTGGCGGATCCAGTACTGGTGGAACGGCAGCAGCCCGAGCGGATGGCCGATCTCGGTGCCGAAACCATGGATGTAGGAACTGCCCGGCCGCAGCCAGTCGACGAACTCGATGCCGAGCTTGAACGTGCCCTGGGTCTTGCGCACGAACTCGGCTTCGTCGAGCCGCAGCAGGTTGTTGAACGCCTTGATGTGCGGGACGGTGGCCTCGCCGACGCCGATCGTGCCGATCTGCTCGGACTCGATCAGCTGGATCGAGTAGCCGGCACCGAGCACGCGTGAGAGGGCAGCGGCAGCCATCCAGCCGGCGGTGCCACCGCCGACGATGACCAGGTTGCGGATGGGAGCGGGAATCATGCGGGCCTGCCTGCGATGAATGGAACGACGGGGCCCGCAGGCCCCGTCGAGGAAGACCCATGCGCCGGGAGCGCACGCATGGGCCGGGTGTCGCGATCGATCAGAACTTCGCGCCGATCTCGAATGTCACCGTGCGCGGGTAGTAGGTGATATCGCCGGTCTTGTTGATGCCGATGTTCGGATCGTAGCTGCCGCCACTGCCAAAGCCGTTGTAGATGTAGGAGTCGTAGTTCTTGAAGTTGAAGGCATTGAGCAGGTTGATGCGCGCCGACAGCTTGAAGTCCCTGTACACGGTGAACTCCTTGGTGGCCTGGAAATCGACCGTGCGATAGCCCCAGATCTTGCCGCCCATCAGGAACTTGCCGCTGCCCGGCGGGATCGCCGCGACCTGCTGACAGGTCGCGCCGTCGGCATCGGTGTGGCCGTAGCAGGCGATCGTGTTGATCGGCTCGGGCGTGGCCAGCACGACCTTGGCACCGAAGGTGATGTCCCAGGGGCCGTCGATCGAACCGGCGGCGACGAAGCGATGCGATGCCACCGCATTGGACTTCACAAACGGGTAGTCGTGGATGGTCGCCTTGTCGAACGCGTACGGCTCGTCGATGTTGCGGTTCTGGCGGGCGTTGGTGTGGGTGTACGACAGCGTCAGACCCCAGCCCGATTCCTTGGTGTACGGCTTCTCGGCCGACAGCAGCACCTGGCTGCTGCGCTGTTCCAGTCCGTTGGTGCCGAGGATCGTGTTCTGGTAACCCGGGACTGGCTCGCCCCATGGCGCGCTGCCGTTCTGGAAGTACGACCCATCCGGATAGCGGTTGATCAGCGACATCGCGAAGCCGTCGTAGCTGAGGATGCGCTGGAAGGTGACGTCGGTCAGCCAGTCGCCGACCTGGTTGCTGATGCCGATGCTGTACTGGTCGCTGTAGGGTGTCTTCAGCTTGTTGCTGAACATGAACAGCTCGGCGCTCTTGCTGACACCGTCGATGGTGTTGAGCTGGTCCACGCCCTGCAGGTACTTCGGATCCCAGGCCGCACAGACGCGGTCGGAGCGGTAGCACTGGCCGGTCGATGGATCCTGGAAGTACACGACCACCGGCGACAGCGCGGCCTTGCTGGTCTCCAGCGCCAGCTGTTCGAACAGGTTGCGATCGTAGGAGCGACCGGCACCGCCGTGCAGCACTGACGACTCGTCACCGAAGAAGTCATACGAGAAGCCGAAGCGTGGCGCCCAGGCGTCCTTGAAGTTCTTGCGGTTGTGGCCGTTGCTGATGTAGTCGGCGACGTTGATGCCACTGGGCAGCAAGCGGTCGGCCCACGGATGGCCCGGATTGGCCACGTCGTCCGAGTACAGGGCATCGACGAAGGCCTGCGAGGTGACGAAGTCGGTATAGGCCGGGCTATCCTCGTAGTCCCAGCGCACGCCAAGGTTCAGCGTGAGCTTGTCGTTGACCACCCAGTCGTCCTGGAGGTAGATGCCGTACTGCTTGGAGGATGACTCCACGGTCGACTTCTGCCCCGGCGTGTTGAACGGCGCAACGAAGTCCACTTTATACGGCGTGGCGGCGACGCCATCGGCATCCACGGAATAGTAGAACTGCGGATTCGTCGCAGCGGCGTCCTGCGAGGTCAGCTTGATGTCCTTGTAGCTGACGCCGATCTTGATGGTGTGGTCGCCGTGCCACTCGAAGCTGGTGAAGGTCAGGTCGTTCTGCAGGAACCAGCCCTTCTGACTCTTGCGCTGTACGTTCAGGCCGCCGGCCGAGCCGGTTTCCAGATAGGTGTACTCGCCGATGTTCGGGTCGTTGTAGTTGAGATACCTGTAGATGGCGCCGTTGCCGATGCTCATCGGGGTCGGGTTGTTCTCCGAGTTCTCGGTACCGACGATCAGCTCGTTGTACCAGGCGTCGGCACTGTGCTGCCAACGCATATTGGCACGCGTGTCCTTGTTGATCTTGTTGGTGCCGTGGTCGGCGGCGCTGGTGCCGCCGACATTGGCGACCTGGGTCTCGTCGCGGTACTGGCCGCTCAGTTCGAAGCGGTCGTTATCGGTTGGCTCGAAATCGATCTTGGCGAAGTACAGATCTTCCGAGAACGGCAGGTTTGCCGCGCCATACTGGCTGCTCAGGTTGGATGGCAGGTATCCCACGTAGGGCGCCGCCTCGGCGGACGGCTGCACGCTCTTGGGCGCCTTGTTGTCCTTGCCTTCGTAGGCGACGAAGAAGTGCATGCGGTCCTGGATGATCGGGCCACCCAGCGCGAAGCCGTACTCCTTGATCTGCGTGTCTGTCTTGCCGTCGCCCTCGTCAGGACGCTTGGCGCGCAGGCCCTGATCGGTGTAGCGGTAGAACATCTCGCCGTGGAACTCGTTGGTACCGGACTTGGTTGCCGCGGTGATCGCCGCACCACTGATCTGGCCGTATTCGGCCTTGTAGTTGGAGGTGATGACCTTGTACTCGCCGATCGCCAGCTGCGGGAACGGGTTACCCTGGGTGTCGCTCTGACCGGCGATGCCGCCGCCCTTGACGTAGCTCTTCTGGCCGACGCCGTCGATGTACAGGTTGCCGGCGCTGGCGTTGGAGGCACCGCCGCGCAGCTTGGTGTTTCCGTTGCCGTCGATCTGGAACACCATGCCCGGCACGGTGTCGGCGAACTCCAGGAAGTTGCGCGTGGCCTGCGGCAACTGTTCGATCTGGTGAAGCGAGACGGTGTTGCCGACCTCGGAGGTCTTCACGTCGCGGATCAACGGCGCGGTGACGTTCACTGCTTCGAGCGTGGTGGCGTCGGTTGCCGGTGCGGCCGGTGCCTGCTTGCCCAGGTCGACGGTGGCGGTGGAGGCGACCGACAGCGTGACGGTGCGGCTGACGCCGCCGGATTCGACCGTGTAGGTGCCTGGCGGCAGGCCGACGATGGTGTAGTTGCCGGCGGCGTTGACCGGTGCGCGACGCACCGAGCCGGTGGCGACGTTGGTGACGGTGACTTCGGCACCGCTCTGGGCGGCGACGACCTGGCCGCGCACGGTGGCGGTACTGGTCTGTGCCAGCGCCAGCGGCGCGACGGCGAACAGGCCGGTGGCCAGGGCGCAGTACAGCAGGCTGCGCGCGGGCAGGCTCGACAGCGAACGTTGATTCTTTCTCATGGCAACCCTCTCCCAAGGGACAGCACAAAACGGGTGGTGTGAAAAACTGGAGCGAAGCGAACGACACGAATCGAAAAGCAGCAAGCGGGTGACGCGGATGCGAAGGCGATCAGCCCATGCGGGGCCTCCGAGGCGCGCACGAGGCGCGGACGATCAGTTCGGGGGAGATGCCGGAGATCGACGGCGCCGTAGGAACCGCGTCATTCACCGGGGATAGTTGGTCGATCAGCAATTGCATTCCACGCGCGCCGAGTCCGGCGATGTCCACATGCATCGTGGTCAGCGCCGGATGCACATAGCGCGCCATCGGCACGTCGTCGAAGCCGGCCAGGGCGATGTCGTCGGGCACCTGCAGGCCGGCGTGGTTGAACGCGAACAGGCAACCCAGCGCCATCACGTCGTTGGCGGTGAACACCGCGTCCGGACGTTGCTCGGCATGCGCCAGCGCCTGCCCGGCGCGGTAGCCGGAGGCCTCGTCGAACAGCCCGGGCAGTTCCCAGGGCGACAAGCCGGCGTGGGCGATCTCGTCGCGATAGCCGCGCAGGCGCTCGTACGCATCGAAGTTGTCCGGTGGACCGCAGACGAAGACGATGCGGCGATGGCCTTCGTCGATCAGGTGGCGGACCAGCGTGCGCGCGCCACCGTAGCTGTCCACGGCCAGCACCGAGTAACGGTCCGAACGCGGGCCGCTGTTGAGCAGCACCGTCGGCAGGCCGGCGGGTACGCCTTCGAACAGCCCGCTCTCGTCGATGCACGGCGACATCACCAATACCCCGTCGACACGCCCGTGCAGGCGCTGCAGCGCGTTGCGCTGTTCGTCGATGTGGCCGTGGTGGCTGGAGACGAGCAGGTGGTAGCCGTGCTGGCGCGCGCCCTGGTCGATGCCGCGGATCAGCTCGGAGAAGAACTCGCCGTACAGCGCCGGCAGCACCACGCCGATGGTGTTGATGCGCCGGCTGCTGAGGCTGCGTGCGGCGTGATGCGGGACGTAGTGCAGTGCCTGCGCCGCCTGCATCACGCGCTGGCGCACGGCTTCGGCCACGTGCTGCTGGCCGTTGATGGTGCGCGAGACCGTCGCCACCGAGACGTTGGCCTGGCGGGCGACGTCGCGGATGGTGATGCCGCCGTCGCCGCGGGGTTTGCGGGTGCGGGTCACCATTGCGCCTCCAGGGTGTGGAACGGGCGTTGCAGACGTATACCGTCAGCGTCGTAGTCGCGCAGCGTGCGGCCATCGACGCGCACCTGCTTCGGACGCGTGCGCGTGGGCCACCAGACGCGCAGCGCGGTGTCCGCGCGCAGGCCTTCGCCGAGCGAGAGTTTCAAGGTGTCGCCGCGCTGCTGCGCCTGCAGCTTCAACGTACCGAACGCGGTCGGCAGACGCTCGATGGCCAGGCCTTCGCCGGCCAGCCACGCGGGCGGTGTGCCGGGCAGCAGCGACAGTGCGTCGTCGTCCTCGCGCATCAGCATGCCGAACAGGGTCCGCGCGTATTCGGCGCCGATCCAGGTGTGCGGCATGTCGCCGAGATAGCGTGGAAACCGCAGACGCGAATGCACGACTTCGGCCAGCACCTGCCATTGCAGCGGACGACGGTCGTGCAGGAAGTCCTGCAACAGCTCCTCGGCGACCGCCGGTTGGCCCAGGTGCACGTAGCTGAGCACGTTGCGGATCTCGTACGGCGTGTAGGCGTACAGCGCGCCGGGCTGGGTGCGCTTGCGCACGTCGTCCAGGTAACGCGCGAAGGTGGTGTGCAGTGCGTCCGGCGGCAGCACGTCCTGCGCGCCGGTCGGATCAAGCGCGATCGACACGCTGGTCGGGTCGCCGTCGCCGAGATCGGCCGAGGCCGGGATGAAGTCGGCGCCCTTCCACGCCATCGTCGCGCGGATCGAAGCGGCGAGCGAATCGTGCAGCGCCTTGTATTGTTCGCGAGCCCACGCGGCGGTTTCGTGATCGCCGAGCGATTCGGCCAGCCAGGCGCCGTCGTGCCAGCCCTTCAAACCCCAGTAGTCGTCCCAGTAGCTGTGGGTCGGCGAGGGGTAGCCCTCGTGGCTGATCGATGGCGCGAGGATGCCGGCGAAGCGCTCCGGCGCGGGCTGGTTGGCCATGTAGCCCGGCACCAGCGTGCGTTCGCGCAGTTCCTGCAGGAAGCGCAGCGCGGCCTTCACCTTCGGCAGGTAGGCGCGCACCGACTCCGGACCGCCATCCAGCCGCGCCATGTCGGCGACCAGCGCGATGTACTGGCCCTGGCTGTCGTACTCGATGTCCGAGCCGAAGCCGGTGTTGACGCTGCCGTCGTCATTGAGGATCGGTGACACCAAACCATTGGCGTGCACGCCGTGCTCGCTGTACCAGGCCAGGTAGTCGCGCGCGACCTTGGCCTCGCCCATGCGCAGCAGCACCGCCGAGGTCGCCATGCCGTCGCGGATGAAGGAGCGGTTGTAGTTGCGCGGGCCGGGCTGCATCGCCGGGCCGGTCTGGTTGATCAGCATGTACGCGGCTTGCGCGCGCAGCATGTCCACCAGTGAGGGATCGGGCAGGCGCAGTCCGACCTGGCCGAGCCGGGCCTGCCAGTCGGCGGAAGCGCGCGCGGCGAGTGTGTCGAAGGTGGTGTCGGGTTCGCGCGATGCGGCGCTCAGGTCCGGTGCCGGGGCTTCCGGCAGCGTGCCGTCAGCTGCAGGCGCAGCGGTGCCGAGCGGGAACGCCAGCACCACAGACCGGCTCGCGCCGGGTTGCAGCTGCACGCGATAGCTCAACGCCGCCGCGGCGAGGCCGTCGGCATCGTGTGCTTCGCGCGTGGCCGGCAGCTGGCCGCTGGCGATCGCGGCGGTGATCTCGGTGCTGCCGTCGGGACCGAACGGCGCGGCACCGGCGGCATCCACCGGCGTCAGCGATTGCAGCAGGCGGCGGCCGTTGATGCGTACCGCGTCGCCGTCGACGACGACATCGCGGATCGGCGAGAGTCCGCCGTTCTGCCACGGCGGATTCATCTGCATCGGCCGCACCGCCAGGGTCAGCGTGCCGTCCAGCGGCGTGGTGCCGGTGTTGCGCAGGCGATGCCGCACGAAGGTGACCGGCTGGCCACCGAGCTCAATGGCGAACGCTTCGCTCTCCAGCTCCAGCCCGGGTTGCGGCGTCCAGGTGGCCGAGGGCATCGGCTTCCAGCCATCGCGCAGTGCGTGCCGCACTGGCTGGTCGGCAGCACCGGAGGCTCTGCCGTCGGCATTGCGCCAGATCGGCTGCACCAGCGGCGCACCCTTGAACGCTTCGAGGTTGCCGTATTCGTCGAAGATCGATTTCTGTCGACCGGCGTGCACGCCGACCGCCGTCCAATAGGTCTGCTGCAGATGCAGCGAAGCCGGGAACAGCGCGCGCTGCGCGCCGGTGGCGGCGATCTGGTAGCGCTTCATCGGTGTCATCAACGCCGCCGGCCCGAGCAGGCGCACGCGGCCGATCTGCGGTGCGTCGCCGTCCACCGACAACCGCAATGCACGCGCGGTCACGGCGGTGTCGCCGGCCAGCCAGCTGCTTTGGCGGCTGCCGGCTTGCGGGTCGCGTGCCAAGTCGATCCAGCGGCCGCGTTCGTCCTGCGCCTGCAACCTTGCCGCGCCGTGCGCGCCGGCCCAGTCCACCGCCAGGCCGGCGGTCGGCTGGGCATGTGGCAGGACGATGTCGAGTACGTGCCTGCCGTCGCGGGCGGTGGGGATCGCGACCGCGCTGCCGCCCTGCCACAGCCTTGCGGCCTGTGCCTGATCGAGCCCGGCGATGCGCGCGCTGGCGGCAGCGTCCAACGGTTCCAGTTCGTAGATCGACACGCCCCAGTCGGCGGTGCGCTCGGGGCTGGCCAGGCGCAGGTAGCGCGCGCTGCGCGGGGCGAAGAACACGGTCTCGATGCCGCCGAGCGAATCGGGCATCACGAAGGCGTCCTGCCATTGCGCGCCGTCGAGCGAGGTCTGCAGCCGGTAGCCTTCGGGATTGGCCACATCCCAGTGCAGGCGCGCGCCGCCAAGCGTGGCAGTGCGGCCGAGGTCGATCTGGAACCAGTGGCCGGGGCTGAATGCGCCGCCGGTGCGGCTGGCCGGATCGCCGTCGATCAGATGATCGATCGACATCGCCTGCACCTGCTGCGAGGAACTGCTGGCCTGCCACTGGCTGCGCGGCGGCAGGTCCTGGGCGGCGCATGTCCAGGCCAATACCAAGGCCGGGACAAGCAGCGAGAACGCAAGACCGCGCCTGCGGCCTGGCTTGTGAGGGGTATTCCAGCAGTCGGTGCACTTCCCGGTCATTCCCCGCCCTCGTTCCATCAGGGGCCTCCAAAGCGAGGCGGCGCGCACGCTATCAGGAACTGCAAGCGTTTACATGATGCGGCGCAATATTCGACATGACGTGCCATGCGAATGAATGACTTGGACTAAATCAGGCATATGTGACCGTGCATGTCTGCATATGGACAGCGCAGGACAAGATCCGACATGACCCATGCTCGATGCATCGCCTGGGCCGATGCCTTGCTGTAGTCATCAGCAGCCCGCAAGATGGCTGCTCGATCGGGGAAATCGAAATCGTCCATGCCGCCTTCGCTTGCCCGGCTCCGCCCGTTGCTGCCGCTGTCCTGGCCGTTGCTGGCCGCTGCCCTGACCGCCGTATTGGTGGTCGGGTGCAAGCGCGCGCCCACGCCGCTGCCGGGAGCCGATGCCGCGCCCGCCGCGGCGGTGCACCAGTTCGCGGTGCACCTGCGCGGCAATGATCTGGTCGGCTACGCCCAGGCGATGGTGACCCCGGCGCAGTACCGCGAGCTGGAAACCGCCTGGCGCGAGGGCCGCAGCCACTGGCCGCTGACCGAACTGCCGCTGTCGGACGAACTGCCGGCGCTGCTGGCCGTGCTGTCCCAGCCGAATGCGGAAAAAGCGTTGCAGAAGGACTTCGACACCCAGATCGCCGGGCAGGCCACCGGTGTTCGCCAGGCGGCGCAGTCGCTGGGCATGTTCGGCGTGCAGTACCTGCGCAACCAGAGCAGCTACAGCCCCGAGCAGCGCGCCCACTACGTGCAACTGGTCACCGCGCTCAGCCAGTGGGGCGCGACCGCGCCGCTGACCGACCGCGCCCGTGCGCAGAAGGCGATCGCCGAGCTGGTCGCGGCCGCGCGCAAGACCGGCCTGGGCAATGAAGCCGCGCTGCGTGAGACCGGCATGGAAGAAAGCCTGCGCCGGCTCGGCCCGTTCTTCGGCAGCTTCAAGGCGGTGCTGGCCAGCTATGGCCTGCCGCTGGATACCTCCCTGGACGAGCTGCGCAGCGGCCTGGTCAGCCAGCAGGGCGATGAAGCGCAGGTCCGCATCCAGTACCCGCTCGCTGGCGCCGAGATCGACACCACCTCCAGCCTGGTCAGGCGCGAGGGCCACTGGTACCTGCAGCAGACCCAGGATGAAGTCGCGCGCCTGCTGGTGCCGCCAGCCGAGGCGCCAGCCCCGACACCGAGCCCGTCGGACACGGTCCCGACGGCTGGGCGATAATGCGGCCGATGCCAGAACAGAATCCGTTGCCCTTCCCGGACGAACGTCCGGCCGCGCCGGCGTCGCAGGACGCCCCGCCCGCCGAACCCGCGTCCACCTCCGATCCGCTCCCGACTGCCGGCGCGCTGGTGCCGGCCGGCGCGCCGCAGAAGGGGGAGCGTCGCCCGCTGTGGGCACGCCTGCTCGGCCGGTTCGCCGAGCCGTGGCTGGAGCTGACCATCGAACCGGAGCAGCCCGGCCAGTACAACGACGGCAGGCCGGTGGTGTACGTGCTGGAGGACTACGGCCTGTCCAACGCGCTGATCCTGGACAAGGCCTGCCGCCAGGCCGGGCTGCCTTCGCCGCTGGTGCCGCTGCCCGGTGACCCGCTGCAGCGCAAGCGCGCCTACCTGGCGCTGTCGCGACGCAGTTCCAGCAACTCGCTGATCCCCGAGCAGCGCGGCGGCAAGACCCATTCCGATTCGCTGGCCAAGCTGCTGCAGGCGCATCGCGCCCGCAACGACCTGGACGTGCACCTGGTGCCGGTGTCGATCTTCGTCGGCCGCGCCCCGGACCGGCAGAGCGGCTGGTTCGCGGTGCTGTTCTCTGAAAACTGGGCATTGGTCGGCCGCTTCCGCCGCCTGCTGGCGGTGCTGCTCAACGGCCGCACCACCATCGTCCGCTTCGCCCCGCCGATCTCGCTGCGCCAGATCGTCGAGGAAGGGCTGCCGCCCGAACGCACCCTGCGCAAGCTGCAACGCGTGCTGCGCACCCACTTCCGCCGCATCCGCGAGGCGGTGATCGGGCCCGATCTGTCCACCCGCCGCACCCTGGTCGACCAGGTGCTGGCGGCCGAGCCGGTGCGCGAGGCGATCGCCGCACAGGCCAAGCGCGACAACAGCAAGCCGGTCGATGCCTGGCGCAAGGCCCACGCCTATGCCTGGGAGATCGCCGCCGATTACTCCAGCCCGGTGGTGCGCTCGGCCAGCTTTCTGCTCAGCCACGTCTGGAACCGGATCTACGCCGGCGTGCTGGTGCATCACCTGGACAAGTTCAAGCAGGCCGCGCCGGGTTACGAGATCGTCTACGTGCCCAGCCATCGCAGCCACATGGATTACCTGCTGCTGAGCTACCTGCTGTACGAACGCGGCATCGTGCCGCCGCACATCTTCGCCGGCGTCAACCTCAACCTGCCGGTGGTCGGCACGCTGCTGCGCAAGGGCGGCGCGTTCTTCGCCCGGCGTACCTTCAAGGGCAATGCGCTGTATTCGGCGGTGTTCCGCGAATACATGGCGCAGCTGGTGTCGGGCGGCTATTCGATCGAGTACTTCGTCGAAGGCGGCCGTTCGCGGACCGGGCGCCTGCTGCAGCCCAAGGGCGGATCGATCGCCATGACCGTGCGCGCCTACCTGCGCCAGCAGCGGCGTCCGGTGCTGTTCCAGCCGATCTACATCGGCTACGAGAAGCTGATGGAAGGTCGCAGTTATCTGGACGAGCTGTCCGGGCGGCCGAAGGAGAAGGAGTCGATCTGGGCATTGCTGTGGGGCATCCCCAAGGTGCTCAAGCAGAACTACGGCCAGGTGGTGGTGAACTTCGCCGAGCCGATCGCATTGAACGACGTGCTCGCCAAAGAAGCACCGGAGTGGGATGGCAGACCGGTTTCCGAGGAAGAGAAACCGGCGTGGCTGGCCCGCGCCGTGGACAGCCTGGCCGAACAGATCAACGTGCACGTCAACGGTGCCGCTGACGTCAACCCGATCAACCTGCTGGCGCTGGCGCTGCTGTCCACCCCCAAGCACGCGATGGGCGAGGCCGATCTGGTCGCGCAGATCGCGCTGTGCAAGAAACTGCTGTCCGAATTGCCGTACTCGGACCGGGTCACGGTCACCCCGCATTCGCCGGAACGGATCATCGCGCATGCCGAGGAGATCGCCGTGCTCACGCGCACGCCGCATCCGCTCGGCGACGTGCTCGGCGTCAGCGGCGACACCGCGGTGTTGCTGAGCTACTTCCGCAACAACGTGCTGCACCTGTTCACCGCCTCCTCGTGGGTGGCGTGCTGCTTCCAGCACAACCGCCGCATGAATCGCGCCACCCTGCTGCGGCTGGGGCGCTCGGTGTATCCGTTCCTGCAGGCCGAACTGTTCCTGCCATGGAGCGAGGACGAGTTCGCCGGGCGCATCGAGCGCACCATCGAAGTGTTCGTCAGCGAAGGGCTGCTGCAGCACGTCAATGTCAACGACGAGGGTGACGGCATCCTCGCCCGCAACACCGGCCAGACCGACGAGGTGTTCCGGCTGCGCGCGATCGGCCACTCGCTGCAGCAGGCGTTCGAGCGCTACTACATCACCATCTCGGTGCTGGCCAAGAACGGCCCGGGCACGCTCGGCGCCGCCGAGCTGGAGAGCCTGTGCCAGCAGGCCGCGCAGCGACTGAGCCTGCTGTACGCACCGGCCGCGCCGGAGTTCTTCGATCGCACGCTGTTCCGCGGCTTCATCCAGAAGCTGCGCGAGCTGAAGCTGGTGTGGCCGGATGAGAACAGCAAGCTGTTGTTCGATGAGCGATTGGATGCGTGGGCCAAGGACGCCAAGTTCATCCTTGGCCGTGAGCTGCGGCATACGATCGAGCGGGTGAGCCCGGCGGCTGCCAAGCCCGAGGAGCCCGCGCCGGCGGAGTAGACGCACGAAAGCCGAGGTGCGGCATTGAGGCGATTCCGCGCCGTGCCGCACCCCGTGCCGTTGGATCAACTAAACATCAGGGGATGCGACGTTCAGGTCGGATAGGTCTGGGCGCCTCCCCCTACAAGCGTTCCACCCGACAACCCGAGGCCTAGGCTGCGTTCCAGAGCGCATGTCCCACTGGCGGACGGATTCTCGAAGTAGATGCCCCATTTGCACGAGTTGCTGCCTTCCGGATTGTTGATGCCGCCGCCCCATGAATTGCCGAACGAGTGCACCAGCTTGGAACTCGACCCGATAAAGCATCCGGCCTGATAGGTGGGGTCGGTGTTGGTGGACGAGTCCGAGTTGTAGGCGGACATCGTATTTCCGTGAACGCGAACACCGCTTGCCTTGTCGATCTTTATCGCCGTCCCGCGATAGAACTGAGCGGAGTTGTTCTGGATGTTTATCTGATAGCAGGCGCTATTGGTTTCAAAAACCTGCAGCCAAACGAACCCGAGATCAAATCCGTAGCCAACGCCCGTGTTGTTGTCGATATTGATGAAGGTCGGAATCGCACCGCTGGTCAAGGAGCGAATCAAGATGCTGTAGTTGAACGAGCCATCCAGCATGTTGTGATGGATATGCCCGTGCGAAAGAATGCTGTTCGCCTCGATAAGAATGCTGTTCTCGGCCTGGCCACCGATGTAGTTGTCGGAGATGGTGAATCGTTCTGCGGTGCGAAGACGAATGCCATAGCGGATGCCGGCATTCAATACTTTACTGACCGTCACACCATTGGTGGTGACGTTGACGGGAGCGGAAGGTCCATAGCCTCCGATTCGACAATGCGTGATATTGACGTTGTCGCAGCGGCTCACCCCAGGGTTTGAAGCCACGCAATACACACCCGATTCGGTGTCTTGTAGCCCTGGAACATTGATGTCCCATATACCGTTGAACGAGCAGCGCTGAATCCAGATGTTGTAGCTGTCGGTCAAAAGGACCGACTGGCGATTTCCTTCGAACCAGCAATCATCGATACGGACGTTCTGCCCACCGATGATGTTCAAGTGTGATCCGGTGGTGTTGCGATTGACGAGCGAGGTGGACGTGCCCGGTACGTAGCTGTTTCCGTTGTTGAAGGTATAGTAATGCCAGAAGTAGATACCGCGCACCGTGACATTGCTTGCGGTTGTGCCTCCGGATACACCGATGCGCAGCGTGTCGCCGTAGGTGGTCGTTCTCATGAACCGGCAGTTTTCCGGAGTCGATCCGATCAGATTAATGCCGGGTTGAGCGACAAGAACCTCATTCAGAACGTAAATTCCGTCAGGGATCAGTACGGTCTTGCTGGAATTCATCGTGGCTTGAATCGCAGCCCAATCAATTTCCTGCGATAGTGCTGTAGCGAATGGGTAAACAGTCTGTGCAGCAGCCAGGGTCGCATAGAGCGAAGAAAGTGGATGGCTTTGCCCATCGCCGATGGCACCAAAGTCTTTTACGCTGGGATATTCATTGGAAAGTGTCGTCATATAGTGCCCTCGTGGTTTTATGGGCCAATATGCCGAGTGCAGATCGCAGCAACTGCGACTGCTGAGAACGGGAGTGGAGATTGATCAGGACTTAGACGTTCTAAGCGCTTTTCATGTGATGAGGCGCTGAGGAAAAAGTCCAGATGCTGGAGCGCTATGCGAAGTGCATGCGCTAGGAAAGTGAAGTGAGGGGGGCTGGATCGACAGCAGCGCCATGACAACCGCTGGCCGGCGTCGCGTAATCACGAAAGGGTCGGTGGCGCTACACGTTCGGCGGCGTGAGCCTTGTCCGTGGTTCCACGCTGGGCGGCCTTGTCCCGCCGGTCAGGAGGTACCGCCCCTCAAGCCGGCTCGTCCGGGATCAGCATGCTCTCCAGGCGTGTGATGCAGTCCTTGAGTAACAGCTTGCGTTTCTTCAGGCGCTTGATCGTCAGTTGGTCGGCATGCACGTTCTCGACCAGCGCGGCGATGTGTATATCCAGCTCGCGATGTTCCTGCCGCAGCCTGGCGGCGTGTTCAGCGATGTCGGTGGGGTTGCGGGTTTCCACGCGGGCCAGCATACACATCTGCCATGGATGACGTCACCGCCATTGCCAGTGGAACCAGGTCCGGACCGATTGCCCCGGCAGCAGCCGCTTCGGGCTGGAGATTGAAGGCGTCGGGTGGCCCGGTCTGCGGTTCCACACGGGTGGCGTGGGCGGGCTGGTCGTACACCGCCCCATGTTGGCTGTCGGAGCTGAGCAGCAGCGCGCCGGGTGCGAGCGCGCGCTGGGCCACATCGAGCGGCATCGCGATCAGTCGCCGTACGGGTGCAGGGTGCGGATGCTGCCATCCTGGTCGTAGAAAAGTTCGGCGACCTTGATGTTGCGCAGGTGGGTCAGCCCGCCGGACATGATCGAGTCGTGGTAGTACAGCCACCAGCGGCCCTCGAACTCGAGGATCGAGTGATGCGTGGTCCAGCCGAGCACCGGCGTGAGCAGCACGCCCTTGTAGGTGAACGGACCGTACGGGCTGTCGCCGACCGCGTAGCACAGCAGGTGGGTGTCACCGGTGGAATACGACAGGTAGTAGCGCCCGCCGTAGCGGTGCAGCCACGGGCCTTCGAAGTAGCGGCGGGCGTGGTCGCCGGCGAGCAGCGGTTGGCCGGCTTCGTCGAGGATCGGCACTTCGCGCGAGGGTTCGGCCAGGTGCTTCATGTCGTCGCTGAGACGGGCTACGCGCGGGCCGAGTGCGGGTTGGTCGTCGGCGGGCTCCTCGTGCATCGGGTCGTAGTGGTTGTCGCGATAGTGCTGCAGTTGTCCGCCCCACAGGCCGCCGAAGTACAGGTAATACGCGCTGTCCTCGTCGGCGAATACGGCCGGGTCGATCGAATAGCCGCCGGCGATCGGCTCGGGCTCGGCAACGAACGGGCCTTCCGGATGTGCGCTGCTGGCGACGCCGATCTGGAAGATGTCGTCGGCGCGCTTGGCGGGGAAGTACAGGTAATAAACGCCGTCCTTCACCGCAGCGTCCGGCGCCCACATCTGCCGGTGCGCCCAGGGCACCTGGTCCACGTGCAATGCCATGCCGCAATCGATGGCTTCGCCATCGGGCGAATCCTGGCGGAACACGTGGTAGTCGACCATCGCGAAATGGTCGCCGTTGTCGTTGAAGCCGGCGACACCTTCGACGTCGTGCGACGGGTAGATGTAGACGCGACCCTCGAACACGTGTGCGGAGGGATCGGCGGTATGGATATGGGTCACCAACGGCGGGGATAGCGCGTTGGAGGAGAGTGCCTTCAGGCGTTCCGGATCGAGTCGTTCGCTCATGGGGGGAGTGAGGTGGTGGGGAGGGTCAAGCGGTGGCGCGGCGTGCGTCCAGTTCCTGTTCGATGCGGCTCTCCATCCGCTTGTCGATGCGGTAGAGCGACAGCAACGCGATGCCGGCGAGGAAGGGAATGGCGCTGTAAAGGCTGACCGAGAGGCGGATGCCGTTGGCGACCTGTGCAGGCTGCACCGACGCGGCGGCGTCGTAGCCGTAGCTGGCGAGGATCGCGGCGACAAGCGCGCCGCCGACGCTGAGGCCGACCTTCAGCCCGCACAGCATGGCCGAGAAGATGATCGCGGTGGCGCGGCGGCCGGTCTTCCATTCGGAGTAGTCGGCGACGTCGGCGATCATCGCCCACAGCAGCGGCGTGGTGATGCCGTAGAAGAAGCCGTGCAGGATGTAGGCCAGCACCACCGCCGCGACCGCCTGCGGTGAGAACAGCCAGAACGCGAGCAGGCACAGCGTGGCCAGCAGCAACGCACCGGCGAACACGTCGCGCTTGCCGAAGCGGTCGGCCAAGCGTTTCGAGAAGGCGATGCCGACGATCATGAAGATGATGCCGGCCGCGCTGAACAGGCTGAACGCCGAGGTCGCCGGATCCTGCGGCCAGTGGAAGCCTTCCAGGCCCATGCCGAGCAGCGCTGCATCGATGCCGCCGATGAAGCGATTGAAACCGACCTGATCGATGAAGCCGGCGAGCGCCTGCGGATCGAGGTAGTACTTGAAGTAGTAGACGTACATCCCGCCCTTCAGGGCGAGCGTGATGAAGATCAGCACGGTGAGTGCGAGCACCACTCGCCACGGACCGTTGCCGGCCAGGTCGAGCAGATCGCGACGCACCGAGGAATGCTGCTCCGGGCGTGGCACGATGCGTTCGCGCGTGGAGAAGAAGGTGATCAGGAAGAACACCGTGCCGATCACCGCGAACAGCGCCATCGCGTGCTCGAATCCCTTGGCCTTGTCGCCATCGCCCAGGATCAGCACCAGCGGCAACAACAGCACCTGGATGACGAACTGCGCGATCATCACCGCCACGAAGCGGTACGAGGACAGGCTGTTGCGCTGGGCCATGCTGCCGGTCAACACGCCGCTCAGCGCTGCGTACGGCAGGTTGTTGGCGACGTACACCAGCATCAGCAAGGTGTAGGTGGCCAGCGCGTAGACGATCTTGCCGTGCTGGCCCAGCGACGGCGTGGAGAACGCCAGCAACGACAGCGCGCCGAACGGCAGTGCGGTCCACAGTATCCACGGACGAAACTTGCCCCAGCGCGTATGCGTGCGATCGGCCACCAGACCGATCACCGGGGTGAACACGAAGGCGCCCAGCAATCCCACCACGAAGATGATGCTGGCCGCGGTGGCGGCGGGAATCCGGTAGACGTCGGTGTAGAAGAACGCCAGGAAGGTCACCAGCGTCTGGAAGATCAGGTTGGCCGCCAGGTCGCCCAGGCTGTAGCCAACTTTCTCGCCGATGGAAAGAGTTTGCGTTCGTTCGTTCATGGAATCCAGCGGTGGTGGGGACACATCCTTGGAACGCTCCTCACCCGGAGGCGAGGAGCGTCATCGGCGCTCAGAACGAGCCACGCAGGCCCAGCATGATGGTGCGGCCGGGATCGTAGATATCGTTGACGGCGTTGTCCCAGTAGAAGTTGGAGCGCCGCGCCTTGCCGTCGATGTTAATGACGTTCAAGGTGATCTGCGGCGACGACTTGAACTGCGACAGCGTGTAACTGGCCGACATGTCCCACTGCCCGCGTGCCTCGCCGATGATCTGCGCGTAAGGAATGCCGTTCTGGTTCGGCCCGGTGCCGATCACCGCATCGGTATGCGTGTAGGACAGCCGTACCGAGAAGCCTTTGTTCTCCCAGTAGGTGGTCGCATTCCACAGCTTCGGCGCGATGCCGTAGAGGTTGCCGGTGAGCTGGTCGGCATCGTTGCCTTCGGCCGACAGGTTGATGTCGGTGTAGTTGGCCTGGATGCCCAGTCCGTCGAACACGAAGTCCAGCGGCTGCACCCAGATCGCTTCCCAGCCGCGCACGTTGAGCGTGGCGCTGGCATTGACCTGTTGCGAGACCGCCACCAGCGCGCTGTCCGGGCCACCGCGCGCGTTGATCGCGCTTTGCTGGACCGGGTCGAGCTGGTCGAACGGAATGCCCAGCCGCGAGAACGGCATCGTGGTGGTGCCGAGGTAGGTATAGCCGTTGATGCGCTTGTTGAAGAACGTCAACCCGACCATGCCTTCGCCACCGGTGTACCACTCGCCACCGAGGTCGAGGTTGGTCGAGGTATACGGGGTCAGGTTGGGATTGCCCTGCGTGGCAAGGTCGGCGGTCGGCCAGCTGAGCGAGGTGGCCGGCAGCATCGAGCTGGGATTGGGTCGGGTCATCGTGCGCGATGAGGAGAACCTCAGCACCACGCTGTCGGCCACGTCCCAGGCGGCGCTGAACGATGGCAGGTATTCGCTGTAGCTTCCCTTCAGGGTCTGCCAGCTGCGCACGCCGCCGATGGTCACCGGGCCGCTGATCTCCTGGTCGGTAGTTGCATAACGCACGCCGGCATTGAAGCGCAGGTTGCGGTTCAGCACTTCGGTCTCGCCGTTCACCTCGATGTAGGCACCCCAGGTGCGCTCCTCGAGTCCACCGGTGGATGCGCCGGTGTTGGGGCCGGACGATTCCGGTGCGCCGTCGCGGTACTGGTAGTAATTGGTGGCGTTCTTGAAGGCATCGAAATCGGCGGTGATGAAGCCGTACGGACCGGGACGCAGGTACTGCGCCAGCTGCGAATCGGAGACGGTCGACAGCACGTAGGTCTGCCACGCGCTGCTGTTGTCGAAGCCCTGGATGCGACGCATGTTCTCGTCGTAGGCGGCGCCGATCTTGACGTTGCGCTTGTCCTCGCCGAACTGCAGGTCGGCACGCGCGCCCTTGGTCTCGGTCACGCGCTTCTCGTTCTGCACGTTGACGCGGCCACCGCTCCAGGTCCAGCCGGCGTTGGGATCGTTGAGGTCGAGGTCGGTGGTCCAGGTCGGCACGCCGCCGTTGTTGGTGTACTGCACCGTGGTGTAGGGCGAATTGACCAGGATGGTCGGCGACTCGCGGAACATCCAGCTGCGACTCATGTTGGCCTGCACGTCGAGCTTGATGGCGTTGTCGGCGCCGAACCAGAACGTGCCGCCGGGATTGACGTTCCAGTACTTCACGTCCTCGATGTACGGGCGTGCTTCCAGGAAGAACTGCGCATTGGCGAAGGTCGCGCTGGTGACCACGCCGTTGGCATCGACCTGCATGTTGGTCGGGATCATGCCGTTGGCGGCGAAGTTGCGGCCGACCAGATTGATATCGATGCGCTCGTTGGTGCGATGTGCCTTGGTGAACATCGCATCCAGGTAGAAGTTCATCTTGTCGTTGGGACGCCACTCCAGCGAGGTGATGAAACCATCGCGGTCGCGATCACCGGACATGTGCACCGGGCGGCCGAGGCGCGGGATCAGCGCCTCGCTGATCTGGTCGATGGTCAGCCCTGGATTCAGCGCCAGCAGCATGTTCTTGTCGATGACCGCGCCCGGCGTCAGCCCGGCGGCGATGGTGGAAGCATTGTTCGGCACGGTGGTGGGAATCAGCCAGTTGCCGCCGCCACCGGTGTTGCAGGAGGCCGGACGCCCGGAGTCCGGGTTGACGCCACTCGGTGCGGCCAGGCCGCATTGGGTATAGCTGAGCCCGGGATTGGTCCAGCCGACCGACTCGTAGCCTTCCACGCCGATCTTGCCGCGCGTGGAGGTGACGCCAGCGAGCACGCCAAAGGTGCCCTCGGAATTGGTCCAGCTGCCGATCACCGAGCCGAGCGGGGTGACCTTCTCGCTGATGTCGTTGTAGCTGCCCTGTATCTGGTAAGTCAGGTGCGTGCCGGGCCGGTCGAACGGGCGCGCGGTGCGCATGTCGACCACGCCGGAAATGCCGCCTTCGACCAGGCTGGCCTTCGGCGTCTTGTTGACCGTCAACTGGGTGAAGAATTCGGTCGGGAACAGGTTCAGATCGACTTCGCGGTTCTGGCTCTGGTTGTTGAGCCCGATCGACGCGGTGGCGACCGGATTGCCGTTGATCACGGTCTTGGTGAAGCTGTTGGGCAGGCCGCGGATGGCGATGTTCAAGCCTTCGCCATTGACGTCGCGCTCCAGCTGGATGCCGGGAATGCGGTTGAGCGACTCGGCGATGTTGGTGTCGGGGAACTTGCCGATGTCTTCGGCGTAGACCGAATCGGTGAAGCCGGTCGAATCGCGCTTGGCGTCGGTGGAGAACTGGATGCTGCGGCGATAGCCGGTGACCTGCACGCGGTCCAGGTCAGTGACCGCCGGTGATGCTGTCGAAGCTGAAGGTGACGGTGCCTGTTCGGCCGTGGTGGCTTGCTGCGCCAAGGCGGCGCCGCTGGTACCGGCCAGCAATGCGATGCTCAAAGCACGCGCAAGCGTGCTCACGTTCGGATGATGCTTCACCTTACTCCCTCCCAGGTTTGGTGACTGCTTCACCATCACGGATCGTCCGTGTCCCGCGGGGATGCGGGTGCGTCCGGACTGGCCCCTGATGGCGCGACGGATGATAGCGCTATCAATTGAGGCGTCACGCTGCGCAGCAACAAACGCCTTCGATGCGGTGCCGGTGGCTCGGGTTCCCGATATGCCTTGGCGGTCATGGCGCACGACGAGTGGGCGAAAAACCGGTAAATCAAGGGGGGTAGCGCGCTGGATGCGTCCTGGACCATCGCTTCAAGGGATCGAAACAGGCACGTGGATGCTCGGAATCCCTCGCCACCATGCGGTTTCGCTGCAGTGCAAATAGCCGCAACGCCTGGCCTGTGATAGTGATAGCGCTATCAATCGCGTGGCAAAAGCGGCGTAATCCGGGGAGGGCGAGGATGGAACAGCGTGCAGGCGACGGCGCCGAAGTGCGATCCAACGGAGCAGTGGCGCGCGTCGGCCGTTATCGCTGGCGCGTGTGCGCGATGCTGCTGGCGGCGACCACCATCAACTACATCGACCGCCAGGTGCTGGGCGTGTTGGCGCCGTTCCTGCAGGAGCACATCGGCTGGAACGAGATGGAGTACAGCTACATCGTCACCGCCTTCCAGGCCGCGTATGCGCTGGGGCTGCTGTGCACCGGTGCGGTGATCGACCGGCTCGGTACGCGCATCGGTTATGCGATCGCGATCGGCGTGTGGAGCCTGGCGGCGATGGGGCATGCGCTGGCAGCCGGCGTGGTCGGTTTCATGGTCGCGCGCTTCGCGCTGGGGCTGGGCGAGGCCGGCAACTTTCCGGCGGCGATCAAGACCGTGGCCGAGTGGTTCCCGCGTCGCGAACGTGCGCTGGCGGTGGGCATCTTCAACTCGGGCTCCAACATCGGCGCGATCGTCGCGCCGATGGCGGTGCCGGTGGTGGCCGCGATGTGGGGTTGGCAGGCCGCGTTCCTGTGCACCGGCCTGCTCAGCGGGGTGTGGCTGCTGGTGTGGCTGCTGTGGTATCGCGAGCCAGAGCGGCAGCCGGCGTTGTCGCGCGAAGAACTGGCGCACATCCGCAGCGATCCGGCCGAAATCTCGCAGCGCGTGCCGTGGTCGCGGATCCTGCGCCATCGTCAGGCCTGGGCGTTTGTCGCGGCCAAGTTCATGACCGATCCGATCTGGTGGTTCTTCCTGTTCTGGCTGCCCAAGTTCCTGCACGCCCAATACGATCTGTCGCTGCTTGCGCTGGGGCCGCCGCTGATCGCGATCTTCGTGATGGCCGATATCGGCAGCATCACCGGAGGCTGGTTGGCCGGGCGCCTGCTGCGCCTGGGCTGGAGCGCCAACCGCGCGCGCAAGACCGCCATGGCGCTGTGCGCGCTGGCGGTGGTACCGATAGTGTTCGCGGGCTGGGCCGACAATCTGTGGGTGGCGGTGGGGTTGATCGGGTTGGCGACGGCCGGGCATCAGGGCTGGTCGGCGAATGTGTTCACCCTGCCGTCGGACATGTTTCCGCGTGATGCGGTGGCCTCGGTGGTTGGTCTGGGCGGTTTTGCCGGCGCGGTCGGCGGCATGATGATCTCGACGTTGATCGGGTTGCTGTTGCAGGCGACCGGGAGTTATCTGCCGGTGTTCCTGATGGCCAGTACCGCCTATCTGCTGGCATTGCTGGTGGTGCACCTGTTGGTGCCGAAGCTGGCGCCGGCAAGGTTGGAGTCGTAGTGGGATTGTTGTTGTAGGAGCGGCTTCAGCCGCGATGGGTCTTCCTAGGAACGCCCATCGCGGCTGAAGCCGCTCCTACATGAAGAACGAAGTGGACGATTGGAAATCTTCATGAAAAAAGCACACGTCATCCTGCTCATGGCGCTGACTGCGCTATCGACAGGAACCGCAGGCGCAACCACCACCGACGCGGTCCGCTGCAGCGCGCCCGCCGCCGTGTGTGAACGTGCCGTCGCCGGTGCCTTGCCCCTGGTGGAGCGCGGCAAGCCCATCGCCGTGCTGGCCGACGCGGACGACCATCCGGGCGTGCTGCGTGCAGCGCGCGACCTGCGTGCCGATCTGTCCGCCGTCGCCGGCCACGAGGCGACGTTCGCCACTGACGCGTCCACCACACCGCGCATGGCGATCATCGCCGGCACGCTGGGTCACAGCCCGCGCGTGGACCGCATCGTGCGCGAGAAGGGCGTCGACACCCGTGATGTCGCCGGGCGTTGGGAGGCCTATTCGCTGCAAGTGGTGGAGAAGCCCGAGCCGGGCATCGAACGCGCGCTGTTGATCATCGGCGCGGACAAGCGTGGCACGATCTACGGCATCTACGAACTGTCGCGCCGGTTGGGCGTATCGCCTTGGCAATGGTGGGCGGATGTGCCGGCTCCTCGCCACGACACGCTGCATGTAGCGCCCGGGCGCTTCGTCGATGCACCGGTGGTGCGTTATCGCGGCATCTTCATCAACGACGAGGATCCGGCCCTGGGCGGCTGGGTGAACGCGACCTACGGCGGGCCCAACCATGGCCTCTACGAGCGCGTGTTCCAGCTGATCCTGCGCAGCAAGGGCAACTATCTGTGGCCGGCGATGTGGGGCCGCGCGTTCTACGACGACGATCCGCGCAATGCCGAGCTGGCCGACGATTACGGCGTGGTGATCGGCACCAGCCACCACGAGCCGATGATGCGCGCCCATGTGGAATGGAAGCGCCACGGCAGCGGCCCGTGGGACTACACGCGCAATCGCGACGCATTGCAGGCGTTCTGGCGACAGGGCATCGAGCGCATGGGCCACAACGAAAGCGTGGTGACGCTGGGCATGCGTGGCGACGGCGATGAGCCGATGTCAGAAGGCACCGCCATCCCGCTGCTCGAAGGCATCGTTGCCGACCAGCGCAGGATCATCACCGAAGTGACTGGCAAGCCGGCCGAGGACACCCCGCAGGTGTGGGCGCTGTACAAGGAAGTGCAGGACTATTTCGACAACGGCATGAAAGTGCCCGACGACGTCACCCTGCTGTTCGCCGACGACAACTGGGGCAACCTGCGCCGGTTGCCGAAGCTGGGCGACAAGCGTCCCGGCGGTTACGGCATCTACTACCACTTCGATTACGTCGGTGGCCCGCGCAACTACAAGTGGCTCAATACCGTGCAGATCGAGCGCACCTGGGAGCAGATGCGGCTGGCGCATACCTATGGTGTCGACCGCATGTGGATCGTCAATGTCGGCGACATCAAGCCGCTGGAGTTCCCGATCTCGTTCTTCCTCGACTACGCGTGGAACCCGGACGCGATGCAGCTGCCACAGTTGCAGGAGTATCCGACCAGGTGGGCGGCCGAGCAGTTCGGCCCCGCGCACGCGGCGGAGATCGGTGAGCTGCTGACCCGCTATAGCCAGTACAACGCGCGACGCAAGCCGGAGCTGCTGTCGCCGGACACCTGGAGCCTGGTCAACTTCGACGAGGCCGAGCGCGTGCTGGCCGAGTGGCAGGCGCTTTCCGACCAGGCCACGCGGATCGGTGCGGCGCTG
Organism: Pseudomonas sp. GW821-FHT07E12; assembly: GCF_058986605.1. Classification (NCBI taxonomy): domain Bacteria; kingdom Pseudomonadati; phylum Pseudomonadota; class Gammaproteobacteria; order Pseudomonadales; family Pseudomonadaceae; genus Pseudomonas; species Pseudomonas sp. GW821-FHT07E12. Next base: position 35,418 of record NZ_JBYSVX010000023.1, read on the forward strand.
CCGGCGGCCTATCGCGACGCGTACTACCAACTGGTCGAATACCCGGTGCTGGCCAGCGCGAACATCAACGCGCTGTACGTGGCGGTCGCGCGCAACCGGCTGTATGCGTTGCAGGGCCGCGCCTCGGCGAATGCCTGGGCGAAGGAAGCCGAGCGTCTGTTCGCGCGCGATGCCGAACTGGCACGCGTCTACGAGCAGGACATCGCCGGCGGCAAGTGGATCCACATGATGTCGCAGCCGCGCATCGGCTACACGCATTGGCAGCAACCCGAGCGCAACGTCATGCCGGCCTTGTCGCACGTCGACGTGCCGGCACGTGCGGTGATGGGGCTGGCTCTGGAAGGCGATGGCAAGGCGTGGCCGCGCCCGGCCGGACGACCGGTGTTGCCGCCGTTGGAACGCCTCGGTGCGACCTCGCGCGAGATTGTCGTGTTCAATCGCGGTGGCGCGCCGTACCGCTACGAGGCACGCGTGAAGGAGCCCTGGGTGAAGATACTGCCGGCCGCTACTGGCGAAGTCGTGGACGAACAACGCTTGCAGGTCAGCGTGGACTGGGCGCGCGTGCCGGAGGGCGAGCACGACGTGGTGATCGCGCTGGACGGCAGCGAAGGCACCGAGAACCACATCCAGCTTCATGTCTCCAATCCACCGCGCGGCACGCCGCCGACCGGCTTCGTGGAGACCGATGGCCATATCGCTATCGAGGCCGCGCACCATGCACGCGCGGTGACCGTGCCGGGCATGCAGTGGCAGGTCATCCCGAACCTGGGCCGCAGCCTCTCCGGTGTCACCGTGTGGCCGGCCACGCTGCCCGCACAGGTACCCGGTGGCAACGGCGCGCATCTGGAATATCCGCTGTACCTGCGCGAGGCTGGCGAGGTCGAGGTGCGGGTGGTGGTGTCGCCGAGCCTGGACATGTGGCATCGCGGCGGCCTGCGTTACGCGGTGTCGTTCGGCGATGCACCGCCGGAGATCGTCAACGTGCGTCTGGATCCGACTCCCGGTGATCGTGATTTCTTCGCCTGGGGTCGCGCAGTCAGCGACAGCGTGCACGTTGCGACCTCGCGCCACCGCACTGGTGCCGGCGCACAGACGCTCAAGCTGTGGCTAGTCGATCCGGGTCTGGTGTTCCAGCGTGTGGAGGTGGTGCGTGGCACGCTGCCTGCCAGTTACCTTGGCCCGCCGGAAAGCCAACGCCTGCCATGAACCCCATCGTACTTCCCACACCATCGCCGCCTACCCGATGAATGCCAACACCACACCGCTGACGCTGCACGAAGATCGCCTGTTCTCGCCTGATCCAACCCAGCGCTCGATCGCGCGACGCCTGTACGCGCAGGTCGCGACGCTGCCGATCGTCAGCCCGCACGGCCACACCGATCCGGCCTGGTTCGCGGGCAACGCCGCGTTCGCCAATGCCACCGAGTTGCTGCTGGTGCCGGATCACTATGTGTTCCGCATGCTCTACAGCCAAGGTGTATCGCTGGACGAACTGGGCATCCCGCGCGCCGATGGCTCGCGCGCCGATGTCGATCCGCGTCAGGCATGGCGGGTGTTCGCGCGCAACTTCCATCTGTTCCGTGGCACGCCTTCGTCGATGTGGCTGAACCACGTGTTCCACGAGGTGTTCGGCCTGCGCGTGCGCCTGGATGCCAGCAGCGCCGATCACTACTACGACACGATCACCGAAGCCTTGCAGACGCCCGGATTCCGCCCACGCGCACTGTTCGAACGCTTCAATATCGAGGTCATCGCCACCACCGAAGGCTCGCTCGATTCGCTTACGCATCATCAGACGATCCGCGACAGTGGTTGGCAAGGTCGCGTGATCACTGCGTACCGGCCGGATGCGGTGGTCGATCCCGAGCACGAGCAGTTCCCCGATGCGCTGCGTCGGTTTGGCGAGCTGACTGGCGAGGATGTACACGATTGGGACGGCTACCTGCGCGCGCATCGCCAGCGGCGCGCGTTCTTCGCGTCGATGGGTGCGACCTCGACCGATCACGGTCATCCCAGCTGCGCCACCGCCGACCTGTCGCCGACGCAGGCGCGTGCGCTGTTCGTGAAGATCGTGCGTGGCGATTTCGACGCCGCCGAGGCCGAGCTGTTCCGTGCCCAGATGCTGACCGAAATGGCGGCGATGAGTCTGGACGATGGCCTGGTGATGCAGATCCATCCGGGCTGCTTCCGCAATCACAATCGCGACCTGTTCGCGCGCTACGGCCGCGACAAGGGCGCCGACATCCCGCTGCGCACCGAGTACGTGCAGGCACTCAAGCCGCTGCTGGATCGCTTCGGCAACGAGCCGGGATTCAAGCTGATCCTGTTCACGCTGGACGAGAGCACCTACTCGCGCGAGCTGGCGCCGCTGGCCGGCCACTACCCGAGCCTGCTGCTCGGGCCGGCGTGGTGGTTCCACGATGCGCCGGAAGGCATGTGGCGCTTCCGCGAGCAGACCCTGAGCACCGCCGGCTTCTACAACACGGTGGGTTTCAACGACGACACCCGCGCATTCCTGTCGATCCCGGCGCGGCACGATGTCGCACGCCGCATCGACTGTGCGGTACTGGCCAGGCTGGTGGCCGAGCATCGGATCGAAGAGGACGAGGCGGCGGAAGTCGCTGTTGATCTCGCCTACCGGTTGCCCAAGCAGGCCTACCGGCTATGAGATTGCATCAAACCGTAGGAGCGGGGGGGGGGGGGGGGGGGGGGTGCCGTGGGGGAACTTCCTGGCTCGCGTCGCTCCCCCACAAAAGCAGAGGGTT
>NZ_JBYSVX010000023.1:38192-72234 GCF_058986605.1 Pseudomonas sp. GW821-FHT07E12
AGCGGCGTGAGCCGCGATGAGGCTTTACCGGGAAGGCCCTTCGCGGCTCACGCCGCTCCTACAAGAAATCAGAGATTTGGAGAGGATGGAAACATGAGGTTGTCGATCTGCCTGCTCACGCTTCTTCTAGTCTCGACGGTGCTGGCTTCAAGCGTACAGGCGCAGGCACCACGCGAGCGCGTCCTGCTCGACACCGGCTGGCGCTTCCACATGGGCGACCCGGAAGGTGTCGGCAACACGCTCGATTACGATGTGCGCCCGCAGCTGCTGCAAAGCGAGGACGGCAAGGACGCCGACACACGGCCGCAGCAGGCGGAGCGGATCGCGGCCACGCGGGTCGTGCTCAAGCCGTGGATCCTGCCTACCGCCAATCCGCTGATTACCGATCCGGCGCGCCGTCATGCAAGACCGCCCGGTGATCCCGGCCACGATGTCGCCTTCGTGCGGGCCGGCTACGACGACAGTCGCTGGCAAGCGGTGACGCTGCCACACGACTGGGCGATCGCCGGCCCGTTCATCACCGAAGGTCCCTACGGTGGCATGGGGCGTCTGCAAAGCTGGGGCGTAGGCTGGTATCGCAGGACGCTGGACGTCCCGGCGAGCGAGAAAGGTCGTTCGGTGTTCCTCGATCTCGACGGCGCGATGTCCTACGCGACGATCTGGCTCAACGGCCATCTGGTGGGTGGTTGGCCATATGGCTACAACTCGTGGCGCGTGGACCTGACACCGTACGTGACATTCGGTGCCAAGAACCAGCTGGCGATCCGCCTGGACAACCCGCCCGAATCGGCGCGCTGGTACCCCGGCGGCGGGCTGTATCGCAATGTCTGGCTGACCACGACTGCGCCGGTGCACATCGCGCAGTGGGGCACGCAAGTGACCACGCCGCAGGTCTCTGCGCAGACGGCCACCGTCAATCTGCGCGTGTCGATCGACAACGATGGTCATGACGACGCGCAGGTCTTCATCGATACCGAGATATTTGCGCTTGACGAAGGTGGCATCGCAACCGGCAAGGCCGTCGCGCGCATCCCCCAAGCACGCCTGCAACTGAGCGCTGGCGAACGTGCTGCACGAGTGGATGCCACCACGCGGATCGACAATCCACGCCTGTGGGGCCCGCCGCCCAACCAGCATCCGAATCGCTACGTCGCGATCACCACGCTGACCTGCGACAACCGCGTGATCGATCGCTACGAAACCCGTTTCGGCATCCGCACCCTGCACTTCGACCCGCAGCAGGGATTGCGGGTCAACGGCGAGCGCGTGCCGTTGCACGGCGTGAACATGCATCACGACCTCGGTGCACTGGGCGCGGCGTTCAATCGGCGTGCCGCGCAGCGCCAATTGCAGATCATGCAGGAGATGGGTGCCAACGCGATCCGCATGGCGCACAACCCGCCCGATCCGCAGCTGCTGGAACTGACTGACGCGATGGGCCTGCTGGTGATCGACGAGGTGTTCGACAGTTGGGAGCGCAAGAAGACGCCGCTGGATTTCCATCTGGTCTTCCCCGAGTGGCACGAGCCGGACCTGCGCGCGATGCTGCGTCGTGATCGCAACCATCCTTCGGTGATCGCGTGGAGCGTCGGCAACGAAGTCGGCGAGCAGTACACCGGCGAGGAGGGCGCGGCGATCGGCCGGCGCCTGAGCGCGATCGCGCACGAAGAAGATCCGACCCGGCCGACCGCCGCCTCGATGAACTGGGCCAAGCCGGACATGCCATTTCCGGCTGCGTTCGATCTGATCAGCCTCAACTATCAGGGCGAAGGCATCCGCCAGGAGCCGGAATTCGAAGGTACCGATCGCATCCGCACGCCACCGCAGTACCCCGCGTTCCATGCCGCATTCCCGGACAAGGCGATCATCGGCAGCGAGACCGCCTCGGCGCTGAGCAGTCGCGGTGTCTATCTGTTCCCGGTCTCGCCGCAGCTCAGCGCACCGGTGCGCGACGGACGTGGTGGTGATTCCACGATCCATCAGGTCAGTGCCTACGAACTGCACGCAGTCGATTTCGGTTCGACCGCCGACAAGGTGTTCGCCTCGCTGGATCGGCATCCCTATGTGGCGGGCGAATTCGTCTGGACCGGCTTCGACTATCTCGGCGAGCCGACGCCGTACTACAGCTCGCGCAGTTCCTACTCCGGGATCGTCGATCTGGCGGGTTTTCCCAAGGATCGCTACTGGTTGTACCAGTCACGCTGGCGCCCCGACCTGCCGATGGTGCACCTGCTGCCGCACTGGACCTGGCTAGGTCGCGAGGGGCTGGTAACGCCGGTACACGTGTTCACTTCAGGCGACGAAGCCGAACTGTTCGTCAACGGCGTTTCGCAGGGCCGCAAGAAGAAGGGGCCGTACGAGTATCGGCTGCGCTGGGATCAAGTCGTCTACCAACCCGGCGAGCTGCGCGTGCAGGCGTACAAGGCCGGCAAGCCGTGGGCGAGCGAGACCGTGCGCACCGCCGGTGCACCGATGCGACTGGAATTGAAGGCCGATCGGAATGCGATCCACGGCGATGGCCGCGACCTCGCGTTCGTGACGGTGCGAATGCTCGACGCGCATGGCGTGCCGGTGCCGACGGCGAACCTGCGCCTGCACTTCGACATCGAAGGTGCCGCCGAGATCGTCGCCACCGACAACGGCGATCCGACCGACATGACGCCGTTCCCTTCGCACGAACGTGCCACTTTCAACGGACTGGCACTGGCAATCGTACGTGGCTCGGCCGGGGGTTCGGGTAAGGCCACGCTGCATGTGTCTTCCGATGGATTGCCGAACGCCACGGTCGATCTGGACATCGGCCAATGAGCGGGCTCCGAGCTCATGACGATCTCACCCCCGTCGTCCCCCGCGAGGCGTCTTTCCACAGCCGAATGGCTGGTAAGGCGGGGACCCAGCGACTTGGCTTCGCGTCAAGATGCAAGTCACGGGGTCTCCGCCTTACCAGCCATTCGGCTGTGGAAAGGCGCCTCGCAGGGGACGACGGTGACCATCCAGCTTTGATAGAAAAACTGGTCAGAAAAACCGCAATGAAAAACCTGGCCGTACTGGCTTTGCTCGCAGCATGCAGCCTCGCCCACGCCACGCAGGTGAGCACACTCAAGGACGCCTACGCCGCCGACTTCCTGATCGGCACCGCCGTCAACACACAGATCGTCTCCGGCGAGGACGCCGCAAGCGCCGCACTGGTGCCACTTCACTTCAATGCGATCACCGTCGAAAACGCAATGAAGGCCGAAGTGATCAACCCAGGCCCCGGTGTCTACGACTTCGCTGCCGCCGATGCCTTCGTCGATTACGGCCACCGATACAACATGTTCGTCATCGGCCACACACTGGTCTGGCACAACCAGACCCCGGACTGGTTTTTTCACGACAAGAGTGGCCGCCCGAGCACGTCCGCCGCGCAGCTCGAACGCATGCGCAACTACATCGCCACCATCGCCGGTCGCTATGCCGGGCGAGTGAATGCCTGGGACGTGGTGAATGAGATCATCGACGAGAACGGCGCATACCGCGACACCGTCTGGACCCGCAGCGTGGGCGATGGCGACACCGTCGTGCGCGAGGCCTTCCGTGCCGCGCAACGTGCCGATCCCCACGCCGAGCTGTACTACAACGACTTCAACACCTGGCGCCCGGAGAAACGCGACGGCATCGTGCGCATGGTGAAGATGCTGCAGGCGGCCGGCATCCGCATCGACGGCATCGGCATGCAGGGCCATTGGGGCCTGGACTATCCGAGCCTGCGCGATATCGAGGCGGCGATCGACGCCTACGCCGCGCTTGGCGTCAAAGTGATGATCACCGAACTGGATGTGGACGTGCTGCCGTTGACCAAGGAAGGACAGGTGATCGGCACAGTGATGGCGCACCCGCAATTCCAGCTGCCGGAATTCAAGCGCTACCTCGACCCATGGCCGAATGACCTGCCTGAAGACGTGCAGCAACAACTGGCTACGCGCTATGCCGAACTGTTCGCGCTGTTTCATCGAAAGCGCGACGTGATCTCGCGGGTCAGTGTCTGGGGCGTACACGACGGCATGTCGTGGAAGAACGACTATCCGGTGCCGGGCCGTACCAACTACCCGTTGCTGTTCGACCGCCAGCGGCAACCGAAGCCAGCCCTGGATGCCGTACTGGCCGTACCGAAAAAGGGCCCCTGACACCGCCGCGACCCGAGCGTACAGAGCAACCCGAGTCGCTCCCCTCTCCCGCCTGCGAGAGAGGGAAACTGTGCGCAGCACACGAGGGCAAGGGCTCGACTCCACTCGTCCAACCACGAACAACTCACGGGACGCTCCGGATCCTCAGTCCGGATATCTGATGCCGGGCTCGATAGGCCCAGCATCCATTACCGCTGCCACGCATGCCGAAGCGCCACTACCGCGACAGAGCCGGTGCCGACGTGGCTTGGACCTGCCCCTGCAACGACTGTTCCTGTGTCTGGCGCTGGGCCTCAGCCTGCTGGTTGTGCTGCTGCAACTGCTGGTAAGTCTCCTGCGCCGGCCGCGCGATCGCCTCACCGGTCGGTATCTGCGCGCGATTCGCATAGGGATCCGGCGAAGCGGTGGCGCCGCCGCGATACACGAATGCCAGCTCACCGCCTTGATGCTCGGCAGTAGGCTTGTTGAAGGCAACGCTGAGATCGTCGCGCCCGTTGAAGTCCTTCTGTTTCGCCAGCAGGGTCAAGCTGGCGGTCATGCGCTCGCTGTTGTCGTCCCAGCCCTTGCCCAACGCCTTCTCCGCCTCGGCCACACCGTTGCGGATCTTGTCATTCAACGCGCGATCGGCAGGGCCGGGTTCCGCTTTGCCCGGGTCAGCTTCATGTCGCGGTGCGGGCGGAGTCACGCTGGTGTCGCGGAAGCCGTTGGGCATCCACTCCGGCGGCACCTTGCTCTGATCGATACCGAGCGACTTGAGGTCAGCCCGTACCTCAGGCTGCGCGCGCGTCGGATTCGCCAGCTGGGCTTTTTCTTCAGCTTCCGCAATCTTGCCGAGTCCGTAGGTGCCATAAGTCTGCGGATAGTCACGAGTGTCATAGAACAGCTTGCCCATCGCCTCGACGTTCTTGTCATTGCTTGCATCGATCTTGAGGTCGTTTCCGAACGTCAATCCGTCCCGTGGCTTGTAGACAAAATCAGGCGATTCACCTTCCATGGTGATATAGCTCTGCATTTCCATGCTGGCATTGTAAAGATCTTCCAGCGTCGCATCGGGGTTGCCGTGTTTGACGTAGTCGGCCAGCGTGTTGATGCCGGCGATCTCATCCTTGGATTCGCGGATACGCTGAACCTCACCACGTTCCTTCAGTACCTGGGTGTAGTCATGCGGCGAGGGAGATTTTGCGATCTCCGCGATCCTGTCATCGAAAGCCTTATTGGTCTTCTCGATATCGGCCTTGTTGATTGCGTGCCCGATCTCGTGACCCAAGACGATGCGAGCGGTGTTGGCATCGCTGTTGCGGGGATCATCCATCTTTGCGGAGCCCAGCACGTCCATCGGCAATCGGATCTTCCCGGTCTTCGGCTCATAGGAGCCCATGCCCTCTTCTGGATGAGGGGCAAACCCCGAAACCTGGCGGGCCTCAACGGCTTGCTCTACCCTCGCCTTGAGCTCGGGCGTGTTGCCGAGCATCTGTCGCAGCGCCTTTCCTTCTGCCGAATGAGCCGACTCGAAGTCGGCGAGCATTTTCTCCAGACGATCATTGTCGTTCTCCAACGTCCTTCTCCTTAAGGTGCCGCCAGAATCTGAAGAGTCGAAATGCAAGCCTGCGGATCATCCTGACGAGCGTCCTTGCCGACAAATGCGCTTACCACGACATCGCCGCGCTCGAAATGCCAACTGGCGGAGCTGCCCTGTCGTGGCGGCGCGATCCATTTGGCATCGAAGCCGCCTTCCAGCAACGCTTGACGATAGAGATCGATCGTTTGCACGCATGTGATCGGGGTCATGTCTGGTGTCTGCCTGAACTCGAAATCCAGCCTTCTTGGAGCTCGCCCCTTGCCGTCGGATACCGAGATCAATGAATAACTACCGTTGCCCGCCAAGCGGCCGCTGGTACCGAACTTCTGCGGATCGGCGTCACTGAGCTTCACCTGGATCCCAGCTTCCCTTTCGATCTGCGCAGGCGTGATGTCCTGTTTACCGTGGATCGACAGAATCAATCGCACAACGCGTTGCGCCAGTTCCGTTGGTGTCATCTCCGACATGGTTTGCTCCTTTTTATAAGTAGGTGTGTTCTGGGAATGCACATTGGCGCAAGCGGCCAACAGAAGTGTAGTAGCTAGAGCTAGCACGCACCGTCCAAACCGGCGGTGGCCATGCGTCCCATGTCCGGTTTTCCGTTCTCGGCTGCCAAGTGAAACATCGTCCATTGCGCGCATCTCCCTAATCGTCCGCCACAGGGATATCCATGGGCGGGTGTTCCAGGTTCGATTGTAGTTATTACACGTCGCCCGATCGCTGCCCGGCAAGTCACCTAAATGCGTCTTGTAGGTGCGAAAAGACCCGTTTGGCGGCGCTGGCAGCTGGTCGTCGTCCATTCCGTCACTGCGCGGCCAGAACGTTCAGCGCGTACACGCAGGCGTCGGTGTCGTCGCTGCGCGCGTCCTTCCCGACGAATGCGGTCACCACGACGTCGCCTCGCTCGAAGTGCCAACGGGCGGAACTTCCCAATCGCGGGGGCGATATCCACGTGACGCTGAAGCCTCCTTCGACTAAGGCCCGGCGATATGGACCGATCGGTTGCATGCACATTGTTGCTTCCGTCGCCGGTTCGAATTCCACCTCAAACTGTCTGGCCGGCCGCCCGTCGCGGCCTGATACCGAGCCGAGCGAATATTTGCCGCCATCTGACAGGGCTCTTTCGATGCCGAATTCATACGGATCGTCGGCGTTGAATTTCATGGCGACGCCGGTCTCCGTCTCGAACCGTTCGGGCGTGATGTCTTGCTTTCCGTGGATCGACAGAATCAAACGCACGAGGCGTTGCGCCAACTCTGCTGCTGTCATCTCTGGTATCGGCTGCCCGCTCACAACCGATGCGGGTGCGACGTCAGGTCGGCCATTGGTACAGGCGACCAGCAGCATGGCGGCGCACAACGTGGCGACGTTCCATCCGAGCCGGAGGCCGTCGAGTGGCGGACGCGTGAGCGTCGGCCGGACACCGCCGGATGAAACAGGGTCCATCGTGCACCTCTCCTTGGAACGCTCGTCGTACGCTGCAGCATGGATAAGCACAGGGCCTGGATTCTAACCATCGTTTCAAGACGATGCAGTCTCAGATGTCGAATGGCCCGGCATCGTTCATTTGCTCGTGCAACGCATCGAGTTGAGGGTACAGCCCCTTCGGATGGCATCATTGCCCCAACCGTATGCCCGGATTTCCAAGATGCGATCGCTGTCCCGTTTCCTGTTGACCATCTCTTTCCTGACACTGGCCGCCTGCGTGAAGACTGATGCCCCAGCGCCGCGTTTTCCGGTGATCGGGCATCTGACCACGTTCGATTCCGCCTTCCGTGACGTGGTCGCACCCGACGCGCGCATCGAGAAGCTGACCGAAGGCTTCACCTGGTCCGAAGGGCCGGCCTGGGTGCGCGAAGGTGGCTATCTGCTATTCACCGATGTACCCGAGAACAAGCTCTATCGCTGGTCCGAGCGCGACGGCCTGTCGGTGTTCCTGTCGCCGTCGGGCTACACCGGCCCGGAACTGGACACGCTGCGCGAACCCGGTGCGAACGGTTTGTATGCCGAGCCCGGCGGCACCGTGTTGCTGGCTGATTCCGGTAGCCGCAATATCGCGCGGTTCGATCCTGTGACCAAGCACAAGACACCGTTGGCGACGACGTTCCAGGGCAAGCGCTTCAACAGCCCGAATGACGTGGTGCGTCGCCGCGACGGTGTGGTGTTTTTCACCGACCCGCCGTACGGCCTGAAGGACACGAACGATTCTCCAGTCAAGCAGCTGCCGTTCAACGGCGTGTACCGCGTGGATGCCGATGGCAGCGTGCATCTACTGGACGACAGCCTGAGCTTCCCGAACGGTATCGCGTTGTCGCCCGACGAGCGCACCCTCTACGTATCCAACTCCGACCCGACCCGCCCGATCTGGATGGCCTACACGCTCGATGCCAAGGGCAATGTCGTCAGCAAGCGCGTGTTCGCCGACGCCTCGGACCTGGTCGGAAAAGATGCCCCGGGCTTGCCCGATGGCATGGCCGTGGCAACGGATGGCCATCTGTTCGCTACCGGTCCCGGTGGCGTGATCGTGTTCGATCCTGACGGCAAGCGCCTCGGTCGCATCGAGACGGGTGGTGCAATCTCCAACTGTGCTTTCGGTGATGATGGGCGGACGCTTTATATGACTTCTGGTTCCATACTTACTCGCACTCATGTTATGGCGGTCGGATTGAGTTCTGCGATATAATAATTATTGATTGCGGAACGCATTCGTTCGGATTCAGTGTACGGGGGAATTTGTGCGTATTAATTCATTTTTATATTTAATTTTTCATAAAGTTTTGGTCGTCCATAAATATTAAACAGCCTGGTTGGCTATATCAATTAGTGGGCCGGTTCCAACTAATCCATTGCGCTGGCTCCTAGATATATTATGGTTTTGTGATAATGGCCTAATTAGGCCTGTTAGAGAGTGATAAATTTCAATGCTGCAATGAAGCGATTTTTCGGATGAGCTGGATATGGGCTATGAGTCTGACCGGCTTTAAGGATCAATACGGAAGGGCGACTTTGCGTGGCCCGGGGGTAAGGATGAGATTATTATTGGGGCTGTTTTGTATATTGGCAGGTTGGGGAGCAGTAGGGGATGTGCGTGCTGAAATTTATGCAAGTCAGGGCGATGCCTATGTAGCATGCATGGAATTCACTCGAATCAACTATGAGGCGCGGATCATTCCAAACTATGCCCAGAAGTATAAGTGTGTTCAGATATATGGGCCTCGAAACTATACTGGGGCTTTATGGTTAAAGGCGTGCAAGAACTGTTCGTATTCTTGGAGCGTCGGTTACGGCGGCTTTAGCTGGACTGCGCCTGACTACCCGATTGAGCGAAACGCAGGTCCGCAACAATGCGGAGCTATCTGCTCGAGGGTTGGTAATCCAATCAACGCAAGCACCGGCAACAAGTATGAGTCGGTAGTCGATATTGATGGGCCTAGCGTGCTGAAGCTGGAGAGGCACTACAACAGCCAAGGATCTTCTGAAGGGATATTGGGACGGGGCTGGACTCATGGTTATGAGAAAAGTATCGCGACGACCTTTCAGGGATTGTTGGCGAAGTACTCAGATGGAACTGGCCGAATTGTCACCTTCGTCAGGGATTCCGACGGCGAATGGACGGCAGAGAAAGGCGTGGCGTTGGGTCTAGTCCAGTGGACAGATGCAGCGGGTGGCACGACTGGATGGATGCTCACGAGACCCGATGGCGCGTACACAGAAGGCTATGACGCTGTGGGAAATTTGGTGGACATAATTTGGAGAGACGGTGAGCGCATCCATCTTTCCTATATTCAGGTGGCCAGCACTCGGCAACTTACTGAAGCAAGAGATCGACGAGGTCGTACGATTTTATTTGATTATAATTCCGTGGGTAAGCTGTCGGGAGTGATCGATCCGGCGGGTGAGATCACGTTATATGAATATGGTAGTACCGGTCTGTTGGAGGGCGTTGTTCATCCCGATGGCAACCGCACCGGCTATCTCTACGACGAGCCGGACAAGACTTCTGGGGCCAGCCTGCTCGGCGCGCTGACCGGCGTTGTGGATGAAGGGGGACAGCGGTATGCGACGTTTACCTATGATACTAGTGGTCGTGCCATCTCCACACAGCATGGAAACGGAGCGAACAAGTACTCCATTTCCTACGGTAGTGACGGTACCGCTACCGTTACCACGCCATTAGGCTTGCGCCAAATCCGCTCCTACACATCACAGTTCGGTCTGGGCACGTTATCCAGCATGACGGAGCAGTGCAGTGGCTGTACGAAATCCACTTCCATCAGTCTTACCTACGACAACGCTGGCCATGTTGACCGCATCACCGATCGTTCCAAGGTCGCGACTGACATCGATCAGGACGCCCTGGGACGGGAGGTGCGCAGGATTGAGGCCCTGGGTACTACTCAGGAGCGAACGACGGAAGTGGACTGGGATGAGGCGTTGAGCGTGGTGACAGAGCGGCGCCTACGGAACGCGGCAGGTGAGGTCGTGAACCGTATGCAGTGGGCCCACAACGCTCGCGGACAGATCGTTAGCGAAACACAATTTAATTCTTCCACTGGGATCTCGGTCGCAACTGTCGTTCGCTATTGCGAAGCACAGGATGTCGCGGCCGGAACCTGTCCGCTGGTTGGGTTAGTGATGGAGATCGATGGGAGCAGGTCGGATGTTGCCGATAAGGTCTGGTACTACTATCGCGCTGAAGACGCGCCGGGCTGCGACTTTGGTGCAAATGCCTGTGCTTGGCGAGCAGGTGACCTGTGGAAAGTTGTCAATGCAGTGGGCCATGAGATCGCTGTTCTGGAGTACGACGGTTTCGGGAGGCCGCGGCGAGTAAGGGGTGCCAACGATCAGATCACGGAGTACACCTACAATGCTCGGGGTTGGCTTACCTCAGTGAAATATGGGGTGGCAGGTTATGTCAGAGACCGAGTGTTGACACTTGAGTACTGGCCGACTGGCCTGCTCAAGAAGGTATATGATTCTGATGGTATTTCCACCACCATGGAATACGACTCGGCTCATCGTCTCGTACGGATTTCAGACACATCAGGATCCGTAATTGTTTATGAGCTTGATGCTGCGGGAAGTCGAGTTAGTGAGCAGTTCAAGGACACCAGTGGCTCGATCCGGCATTCGCTCGCACGAGTTTATGACCAACTGGGGCAACTTAGAAGCATAAAGGATGCGTCGTTGAACTTGACGGAGTTTGGCTACGACGTCAATGGGAACGCCATCGACATCAAGGATGCCCTGGGACACTCAACTGCACAGCAGTCAGACGCACTGAATCGTTTGATACAGGTCATCCAAGATGCGGCTGGTATAGCCTCAAAGACACAGTTTGACTACGACCCGCTGGACAACGTCACCAAGGTTGTCGATCCAAAGGGGTTGGCGACTACCTACAGTTACAACGGCTTCGGTGAGCTGGAGAAGCTGGTCAGCCCTGACACCGGCACGACGAGCTTTACCTATGACGAAGCCGGCAACGTGAAGACGCGTACCGATGCCCGGGGCGTGACGGCGACGTACAGCTATGACGCACTCAATCGCTTGCTCGCCGTGCAGTATCCGGATCCGACCAACGACGTCGCCTACACCTACGATGCTGCGCCACAGGCTTGCCTGTCCACGGAACAGTACTCGGTGGGCAGGCTGAGCACGATGATCGATGCCAGCGGAAAGACCAGTTACTGCTACAGCCCGTTCGGTGAGGTCGTGCGGAAGATGCAGGAGGTCAATGGTCAGGCACTAACTGTTCTCTATAGCTATACGCCGGCTGGCCGACTGGCATCGATGACCTACCCCGACGGAGCGCGTGTGGACTATGTCCGCAACGGACTCGGCCAGATCAGCGAAGTCGGCGTCACTGCAGCCGGAGGTAACAGGGCGATTCTGCTGACGGGGGCAACCTATCTTCCATTCGGGCCCAGCACAGGCTGGACATATGGCAACGGGCGATCCCTGACTCGCACCTTCGACCAGGATTACCGGCCCACTGGCGTGTCGGATAGCTTCAATCAGCTCAAGGTCGACTTGGGATACGACCCGGTGGGCGATCTCACGGGACTGAATGTCGGCGGTGAGCAAAGCCTGCTCGACTACGATGCCTTGGGGCGCTTGACCACCTTCCGGGATCAGGCAACGAACACCGCGATCGAAAGGTACGAGTACGACGCCACCGGCAACCGCTTGAAGTTCACCAACGCCAATAGATCGGACGTGTACACCTATCCGACAGATAGTCACAGACTGACTTCGGTTGCCGGCATAGCACGGGCCTACGACGCAACGGGCAATACGACCAGCGTGGGCGGAATGGCCAAGGAGTTCGTGTACGACGAGCGCGGCCGGATGAGCCAGGTGAAACTCGGCGGTGCCGTCGCCCAGAACTACGCCTACAACGGCAAAGGTGAGCGCGTCCGCCGATGGCTGGACACCGAGGCGACGCTGACGGCCTATGACGAAGGCGGCCAATGGCTCGGCGACTACGATGCCTCAGGCTTGGCCAAGCAGCAGGCCATCTGGATGGACGACAAACCAGTCGGTCTGTTGGCCGATGGGCAGCTGTACTACGTGGAACCCGATCACCTGGGCAGCCCGCGTTTGGTGGTAGATCCGGCTCGGGATGTGCCGGTCTGGCGTTGGGATCTGAGTGGTGAAGCGTTCGGTAACACGGCGCCGAATGAGGACCCTGATGGTGACGGCAAGCGGCTTGTACTGGACATGCGCTTCCCGGGCCAGCGCTACGATACCGTGAACGGGCTCAACTACAACTATTTCCGGGATTATGAGCCGGGTACGGGGCGCTATATCCAGAGCGATCCGATAGGGCTCCGTGCAGGCATGACTACGTTCTCATATGCCGGATCCGCGCCATCTTCCAGCGTAGATCCAAAGGGACTTATCGCCAATCCGCTGGAGGCGGGCTGCGTTCTTGGTCCGAATCCTGTGTGCCTTGTGGGCGTTGGAATCGATGCGCTTACGTGGGTCGCCGGAGGGGTTGCCATCGCCGGCGGTATATCAATGGGGATGGAAAATCAGAGTGACAAGCAGCGACGTGACGCAGAGTATCAGGCATACAAAGATGTTCAGCGGCAAGGGTATCAACGTGATCCGGATCGTTGCACTCAACTAAGAAATAGAATTGAATATCTTAAGAAAATCATATCAATGCGAGAAAGATGGGACGCAAATTGGCCATCCGCGCAGTATCCGGGTGGAAGGCACTTCGCTGATATCGTTATGGATCGATTGACTGTTCAGAAATTAGAACAACAATACAAGATGGAGTGTTCTGATGAATGCAAATGACAGTCTGACGTCGTCGCTTAATCATATACTCGAAAAATTCAAGCGGATGGCAATGTTTGAAGGCTATGAGGTCACACGGCCAGAAAGCCATGGAATGGATGGGGATACGCCCATTCATATTTGCGCAATGGAAGGCGACATGGAATCTCTGTATGCAATGGCGCCATTTATTCATGATATCGATGTTAGGGGTGATCTTGGAAATACCCCGCTACATTGCGCGGTAATTTGGTCGCATCGAGACATCGCGGCCGCCCTTCTTAAGATGGGGGCGGATGCGCACCTTAAAAACGACTTTGATGATACGCCAGCGAGTCTAATCAGGCGAAATCCTTTGCTAGCCAATCTTGTAATCCCCAACAGGTAGGGTGTCATCGTCAATGATGAGATATGACAGGGAAAGGAATGATGATTAAGTTGCCATTCGCGCCGCATACACCAGAGTAATTAATGAGAGTTAATGTAGATTTTTCGATCTTTTCATCTTCCTCCAAAGCATACGCGAATGTGAGTGGAGAGCTGGATCTGGCAGGAATTCCCGTAGTTGGCGATGAAGTGCCATTCTCAAATAATTCATATGAAATTATCTACGGCAGTGAATTTAATGGAAGTTTATTGATTCAGTCGATGAGAGAGGAGGCTGGCGAAGATATTCCTTTCACATTAGCGCTGGGAGATATAGTGGCGAATGACGCCGACAATGCTGAGGAGCTGGTGAAATATTTCGAGCGGGCTTATGGCCTATATGGATATAGATACTCATAATTAAGAATGAATAGGCCGGCACGTGGTAAAATTCGGTCAGTTCATAGGAGGCATGTAATGGAGGTCAAGGAGCTACTCGTTGTTATAGAAAGGGCTTTTTACAACAGATCCATGCCAGAACAGTTACTGCATAGCGGGAACAAGGATCCTGATGCATCTCGCGATGCTGATGTATTAAAGGGAGTTTGATGGGAGGATGTAAATTTTCATATATTAAATGATAATCCTGATCTGGTTTTCAAGCTGAATTCTCAGGGTTTTGCATATTACTTGCCGGCATTCTTGTCATTGGTACGAGATGAAGGGAGGGATCATTTGGCATGCTGGAATATCGTCTCGGCTCTCGATAGACCTATGGGATCTGCGCTATGGGATCAATATTTCATCGATCGTTGGTCTCTACTCGGATGTGAGGAACTTAATTCGGTCAGCGACTGGTTGCTATGGATGGCGGAAGAGTCGGATGCATACGATGCACAACGCCTGGCGAATGCCTTTGATACGATAGGGCAACTTAAGCGGCGATTGGTCACAGGCGCAGACTAATCTCGGTGGCCGGCATTGCTCGGACCTACGATGCGATAGGTAGCGCCGCTAGCATCGGTGGCAGTGTCAGGGAATTCGTGTACGACGAGCGCGGCCGGATGAGCCAGGTGAAACTCGGCGGCGCCATCGCCCAGAACTACGCCTACAACGGCAAAGGTGAGCGCGTCCGCCGATGGCCGGACACCGAGGCGACACTGACGGCCTATGACGAAGGCGGCCAATGGCTCGGCGACTACGATGTCTCAGGCTTGGCCAAGCAGCAGGCCATCTGGATGGACGACAAACCAGTCGGTCTGTTGGCCGATGGGCAGCTGTACTACGTGGAACCCGATCACCTGGGCAGCCCGCGTTTGGTGGTAGATCCGGCTCGGGATGTGCCGGTCTGGCGCTGGGATCTGAGTGGTGAAGCGTTCGGTAACACGGTGCCGAATGAGGATCCGGATGGTGACGGCAAGCAGTTCATATTCGATATGCGTCTCCCTGGTCAGCGTCATGACGAAATTAGCAAGTTAAATTACAACTACTATCGAAACTTTGAGCCGTTAGTTGGACGCTATGTTGAAAGTGATCCTATCGGTCTAGCCGGAGGACTCTCGCTTTATCTTATGTGTCTAATGCGCCATTCGCATGGGTGGATTCGTTGGGCCTGGCCAAGTCAGGCCAGACGGTGAAATTAGACGGTGGTAGGCCAACTACAGTGCGTATCGATAATCCATACGTTGAAGGGCAACAGCGTCATGCCCATATCTGCGAGAAAGGATGTAAGGAAATTGTCGTGAATGAGGACGGAACATATAGCCATGGGACCGACCCCGAATCACTTACGCGTCGCGTTCGGGAGTTTCTTAGGAACCGAGGATTCAGTGCGAGTATCTGCGGCGGTGCCACGCTGCTCGCTCGTGCCGTCGCTAGGGAGAGGTGTGAGCATGGGGACATGTTGCAATGCGAAATATTCGAAGTGCTAGGCGGCGAGATAATTTGCCCATAACCAGTTAAAACATAGGAAGTACTGATGATAATTTTCGGAAAATTTTCTAGAGACGATGCTCCAAAACGTCTTGATGAAATGACTTTACAAATGTCGAGGGAGGAAATTCGTGATTTTGCGGAATTCTTGCTGGAGTGTGTCAGCGAGATTGGTGAAAACCAAGAATGGGAGCACAAACATTATCCTCATGAAGGAGATGGGGACGTCGTAATATTCCGTGTCTGATCGCTAGATAATTTTTGAATATTATGTATTAGGTCTATCTACGGGCGGAAGTAAATCCTGATCATCCATGTGTGGGAATGAGGCTCCGCAATTTCTGTGTGGAAGCAGTCTCGCCGTCGGGCTCTACCGTGCGAGATGTCGAGTTGATCCCTGTCCACGACCAACTCGCGCGAGCGATCGCGCGGGCCGGCCTCATCACTACTTCCGGCAAACCTCACACCTCACCAACTAGCGCGCACCACCGCAGAGTAACGCCGGTCATTCATGAACCAGGAGCGGTCGTACACGGTCGTGTCGAGGTAGCCGTCCGAGTACAGGCGTGGGCCGGTGGTCAGGTGAGTGACGGTCTTGGTGATGTTGTTCACCTGCAGGCCGAGCTTCAGGTATTTGTTGAGGTTGTAGAAGAACGAGCCGTCGAGCTGGCCGTAGCCCTCGTTCCAGGTTGGCAAGGTGGTGATCACGCCATAGGAGGTCAGTATAACAAAAGGAGATAGCCGCCATTACAACCGATATGGTCGGGGTAGTGAGGATCCTCGTGCCACCTATGTTGAAAATGAGAGAAATTTTGCGAGACAAAGGAGGCATGTATGGCGAGCCAAGCTGGCAGACACATTCAGGTGGGCTGGAAGGCCGACTTAAAGCTATTCAAGATATGATTTCCATTGGTCGGAAATTGGGCTGCGATATGAGCGATATTGTTGCCGAATCTTCAGATCTATTTCTTCCATGGGTACCTACAAGATGATGTGCATCCACCTTGATTCTTCGGTAATTTTAATCGATGGTCGTGCTTTGGGGTACTTAAGTGGAGATATTGAATTTGAGCATATCCCGAGCGTTGGAGATATATTGAGCTTTGGAGTTTCCGTTTCCGGAGGAAGTATCCCAGAAGGGCAGCAAAATGGTGGTGGCGGGTTGCTGGAGGTTCGATCTAGGATCATGAATCCAGATTCATGAACGAAATCTTCGCCGCTGAAGTCCTCGCCAAGGCTAAGGGGCTCATGGAGGACGGACAATACGATGAAGCGAGGTCCGTTCTCGAACCACTCCTGGAGCGATCAGATCCGGAAGCCTGTTTTCTCGCATCGACCTTCAGCTGCGATACCGAGCCTGATGCTGAGTTCGAGGCAAGGAGCTTGAGAATGCTTCTGGACTCTGCGGAAGGGGGATTTGCCCCCGCAATGTTTGTATTGGGAACTTACTTCGACACCGGGGACTTTGTGCCTCAAGATCGTTCTGAGGCGGCGAAGTGGTTTGCGATGGCAGCAGAAGAAGGGCATCCGGAAGCGACTTATCGTTACGCGGTCGCTCTGCTCTATGGAGACGGAGTTGCGCAGGAGCGAGAACGCGCAGCGCAGCTCCTTAAGCTGGCCGCAAGTGCAGGTGTTGAAGGTGCACAAAATTTGCTCGAAGAACTATTTGGGAGAGGTGCATAGCCACGATCGGCCGTTCCCTGCATGAAACATCTCAATGGCCACACACCGGTTCGCGCGGTTGTTCGCGCGGACCGGTGCCCATTACCGCTTGAAGCAAGTCGCGCCACACACCTCACCAACTAGCACGCACCACCGCAGAGTAACGCCGGTCATTCATGAACCAGGAGCGGTCGTACACGGTCGTGTCGAGGTAGCCGTCCGAGTACAGGCGTGGGCCGGTGGTCAGGTGGGTGACGGTCTTGGTGATGTTGTTCACCTGCAGGCCGATCTGGACGTACTTGTTGAGGTTGTAGAAGAACGAGCCGTCGAGCTGGCCGTAGTCCTCGTTCCAGGTCGGCAGGGTAGTGATCACGTCGTAGGAGGTCAGCAGGTAGCGCGAGCGCCAGTTGTAGGCCAGGCGGAAGGAGAGCTTGTCCTTCTCGTAGATGCCGGTGAGGTTGTACGAGCGCTTGGACAGGCCTTCCAGTGGCAGCTTCACCGATACCGTGCGCGCGCCGTAGGGGTCGACTTCGGCATTGGCGCCGCCCTTGGCATCCACGTAGGTGAAGTTGGCCTGCACGCCGAAGCCGCTCAGCCAGCCTGGCAGTGAGTCGAAGAACTGCGAATAGCCCACTTCGAAACCGCGGATCGTGCCCTTGTCGAGGTTGCGGGTGCGGCTGACTGCATACACATCGCCGTCGTAGGTCTCGTAGCCGACCATGTTGGCGAAGTAATCCTTCACGTCCTTGTGGAACAAGGTGGCATACAGGCTGTCAGCCGGGCCGAAGTACCACTCCAGCGCGAGGTCGTACTGGTTGGCGCGCATCGGTTTCAATGCCGGGTTGCCGCCCGAACCCTTGAAATCGATCAGGTCGTTGAAGCCACAGGGAACCGGTGTGTCCCCCCTCGCGACGGCATCGGAGTAGGCGACGGTGCAGGCGTTGGAGACCGAGACGCTCAGCGGCAGCCATGCCTGCATCAACCGGAACTCCGGCCGGGCGATGGCGCGGGAGGCGGCGAAACGTAGCTGCAGGGCTTCGGTGAAACGCAGGCGCACGTTCAAGCTCGGCAGCACGTCGGTATAGGTGTTGCTGGAGTCGGTGCCGAAGTACTGGCCGGCATACTTGGCCTTGACCTCGTCGGTGACCTGGTCACCCCAGTTGGACAGGTCTGGCATCCGGCCGCTACCGAGCGTGTTCACGCGGGTCTTGACCACGCGCACGCCGACATTGCCGTCCACCGGCACGCCGAGCGTGTCCTGGTTGTCGAAGTACAGGATGCCGTAGGCGGCACGGGTGCGTTCGTCCTGGATATTGACGTTGGCGGGGGTGTAGGTCAGCGGATACCAGCCGGTGCCTTCCGACACTTCGTTGGACAGTGGGCCGAGGGTGTTGGCCGCGTAGGCGATGTTGACCATGCGCGCCGCCGGGAACCACAACGATGTCGGAACGTTGACGCTGCCGTCGAAGAAGTTGCCGAACGAATACAGTTCCGAGTCGCTGGGAAAGTACTGGTCCAGCCAGGCAATGTTGTTGCGATCGGGATTATTCACGGGGTGCCACGCCTCGCTGATCGCCTTCCAGTTCCACGAAGTCGAGTAGCTGGAGTAATGGCGGCTGGCCACGCGCGCGCCAACGCGGAACAGGCGCAGCCACTTGTTGTCGTCGAAGGTGTACTCCAAGTCCACGCGTCCGGCACGTTCGTTGCCGGTGTTGTGGGCGATGTGGTCCATCACCGAACGCCAGAAATAGGTGTCCTGTTTCAGCACCGCGTCGGTATCGGTGAGGGTGAGCGCGGGATACTTGCCGCTCAGGTCCACGTTGATTCCGTCCAGCAGCGTCGAGGCATAGACGCTGAAGTCGGTGTTGTCGTTCTTGGACTTCACGTACTGGAAGTCACCGCGCAGGATCAGTTTGTCGGTGAGGTAGTGGCGGAAGCCGGCGGAAAGATCGGTGGTTTCGTTGTCCTGGGTGTTGTAGCGGTTGGTGGTGTTGAACTGGATGCCTCTGTTCGCGTACAGATCGTTCCAGGGCCACATGCCCGATCGCATCGTGCCGCTGACGAAGCGGCCGTTGGCATCGTAGGTGAACGAGGTGCCCGGCATCGGCATGATGGTGTTGGTGTCGTCGCCCCCGCTGGTCACCGCCTCGCTGGAACCGCCGAAGGACATGGCGTGCTCGCGCCAGCTCATCTGGTACCTGGAGGTCAGGAACTGGGTATAGATCTCGGTGTCGTCATTCGGCCGCCATTGCGCGGCGAAGGCGGCACCACGACGTTTGCGGTCGAAGTAGGTCTGGCGCCAGTTGACGCCGGCCGGGACGTACACCGTATCGAAACCGCTGTCGCCCACCAGCAGCTTGGTCACTTCTTCCGGTGGCAGCCAGGTGCTGCCGTCCGCCGCCAATTGCCCTGCTTCGTCCGACGGCTTGCGGCGATCGAACGGTTCGATCTGGATGCCGTCCGAGCGGGTCGACATCTCCGAGTAGGAGAGGTTGGCCAGGAAGCCGATCTCGCCGATGCCGGTCTGCCAGCGGTCGCTGAAAAGGAACGAGGCCGACGGCCTGCCCTTCTTGGCCAGATCGCCGCGGTTGTAGTCGGCGCTGCCGGCCAGCTTGCGGCCGGGATAGTCGAACGGCTTGCGCGTGCGCAGGTTGACCGTGCCGCCGAGGCCACCCTCGATGATCTCGGCCGAGGGATTCTTGTACACGTCCACGCCGGCCATCAGTTCGGCAGGCACTTCCTCGAAGCTCAAGCCACGACCACCGTTGGCACTGAACACGTCGCGGCCGTTCAATTCACCACGCACGAAGGTCAGGCCGCGAATCATCACGCCGCTGCCTTCTGCCGAGAAGTGGTCGGTATCGTCGCGCGCACCGAAGCCGGTGACGGTGACGCCGGAGATGCGCTTGAGGGTTTCGGTGACGCTGCGATCGGGCAGTGCGCCGATGTCCTCGGCGGTGACCGAATCGATGATCTGCTCGGCGTCCTGCTTGATCTCCTGGGCGCGCATCACGCTGCCGCGCACGCCCTTGACGGTGACGGTCTGCAGGTCGACCACTTTTTCATCGGTGGTGTCCTGCGCATCGACAGCCTCCTGCGCACCGGCACCCCCACTGCTCATCGCCAACGCCACGCCAAGTGCCAGCGTGGAACGGGCGGACCCGGAAAACAGGCAGTACTTCACTCCCGCACGCGCAGTGCGGACCCGATACTTCGACATCGCAGCTCCCTCCCAGAAACCGGAAATTCGAACAGGTTGTGTACAGACGTCCCCCACTTCGGACGCTGCATGTTAACGCTAACACCAGATGGGGAGTTATGGAAGCCGGGCTTGGAGTGATCGGAAAATCCGGTTTTTTCTGCTGCCGAAAAGCGCTTCGCGGGAATGACGAGAGATAAGGTTTATCGAAAGCAGTGATGGATCGTGAGTGGATATCTACTTCGTGGTGAGCGCCAGCGCCATGGCCGCGGGATCTGCCAATGCGGCATACGCCTCGCGTAAGGCTTCGATGAAACGTACATTGCCCGACAACGTCGCGAACACCGCGTCCAGTTGCAGAAACGCATCCACGTCGTGGCCTGCGTCGCCAGTGGCGCTGCGTCCCAGTTCGCGCAGTTCTTCATTCAGCGGATCGACCAGCGCCACGCCGTCGAGTGTCTGTCTGCGCACGAACAGCATCCATGCGGCCACGGGCAGGCATAGCCGATCGATGCGGTGGCCGATGGCCAGGGCATCGGCGATCGTACCGAGCAGACGCACGGGCAGTTTCTGCGAGCCATCCCAGGCAATCTGCGACAGCCGATGATGGATGGCGGGGTTGCGGAAGCGCTGGAGAATGGCGTCGATGTAGCGCTGTGCGTCGAAGCCGGGTATCGACGGCAGCGTGCGGCTGATGTCCTCGCGCATCAGGGTTTCGACGAAGCGGGCCAGTTGTGGATGGCGCATCGCATCGGCGACGGCTTCCAGGCTGAGCAACGAGCCGAGATAGGCCAATGCGGAGTGGGGGCCATTGAGCAGGCGCAGCTTGGCGCGGTCGTAGCCGGCGATGTCGTTGCTCAGGGTCACGCCGACGCGGTCCAGCGCAGGGCGGCCGTTGCAGAAGGCATCCTCCACCACCCATTGCGTATAGGTCTCGCGCTGGATCGGCCATGCATCGACCAGGCCGAGTTGTGCGGCCACGCGTTCGCGCAGGGCGTCGTCGCTGGCCGGGGTGATGCTGTCCACCATCGAGCGGGGGAAGGTGACCTCGCTTTCGATCCAAGCGGCCAGCGTCGGGTCGATGCGGTGTGCGTACTGCAGCGTGGCGCGACGCAGCTTGCCACCGTTGTCGGGCAGGTTGTCGCAGCTGAGCACGGTGTAGGGCTTGAGGCCGTGGCGGTGGCGCACGCGCAGGCCGGCGACGAGATAGCCGATGGCGCTGCGCGGGGTGTCGGGTGTGGCGAGATCGTGGACGATGTCGGGATGGGCGAAATCCAGACCGTCGGCGGAGAGGCAGTAACCCTTCTCGGTGATGGTCAGTGTTACAAGGCGCACGCCGGGATCGGCCAGGCGCGCCAGCACCGCGCTCTGTTCGTCGCGTGCGCACAGCACTTCGCGGATCGCGCCGATCACGCGCAGTTGCGGGTGCTCACCGAGCAGGGCCAGCGTGTACAGGCCGTCCTGCGGGCGTAGTGCATCGCGCACGCCGGCGCTGTGCAGCGACACCGCGCTGATCGCCCAGTCCGGCGCATCGGCCAGCAGTTTGTCGATGTACGCGGCCTGGTGGGCGCGGTGGAATGCGCCGGGTCCGAAGTGGACGATACCGATGCTGGTCTTGCCGCGATCGTACGCGGGCGCGGCGATATCGGTGGGCAGAGTGGCGAGGGTGGCGTCGGAGAGGCAGGGCAGGGCGATCATCGCGGTAGCGGGAAGTGGGTGAAAGGTAGGCACTTTTCGCATGCGCGAGAACGGCCAAGTCAACGATCTGATCGGGTGGATGTGGAAGGTGCTATCTCGCTGGCCCTACGAGCAGGATCTTGTGGGAGGGACTTCAGTCCCGACAGGCTTTATCGGCCAAGCGTCGGGACTGAAGTCCCTCCCACAGAGTTGCCATGCAGGTTGATCGTCGTAAGCAGGTCAATCGTTGTGTGCGGCTCCGCTATCGGCAGCAACCTCGAATGATGCGCGTGCACGGATGTCCGAGCTGGATGCGCCGATCTGGACTTCATAGCGACCCGGATCGACCACATAGGCACCAGCCTTCTCGTCGTAATGACGAAGGGCTTTCGCAGGTATCAGCTCGAAGGTGACTTGTTGCGTTTGACCCGGCTGCAGCTGCACGCGCTGGACGCCGCGCAGGTTCTTCAACGCCTGACCGGAGCTGGGCGATTGCGGACGCAGATACAGCTGCACCACTTCATCGCCGGCGCGTGTGCCGGTGTTGCGTACCTCGACGGTGGCGCGCAGCGTGCCGTCTTTCGCCACATGCGTGCGGTCCAGCTTCAGCCCGGAATAATCGAACGTCGTGTACGACAACCCATGCCCGAACGGGTACAACGGCTCGCCACCGAAGTAGCGATAGGTACGACCAGCCATCGCGTAGTCGTCGAACGCCGGCAGTTTCTCGTCGGCCTTGTAGAACGTCACCGGTAGACGCCCGGAAGGGTTGGCATCGCCGAACAACACGTCAGCCACGGCATTGCCGCCGCGCTGGCCGGGATACCACGCGACCAGGACTGCCGGCAGGTTGGCCTTGGCCCAGTCCACGCCCAGCGCCGAGCCGGTGGTGAGCACCAGCACCACCGGTTTGCCTGTGGCGTGCAGTGCCTCCAGCAACTTCTGCTGGGTGGCGGGCAGGTGGATGTCGGTGCGATCGCCCCCCGCGAAGCCGGGATAGTTGACCGTCATCTCCTCGCCTTCGACGTCGCCGGTCAGGCCACCGACAAAAACCACGACATCGGACTTGCGCGCGGTCTCCAGCGCTTCCTCGAACGGCGGTTTGGCGCCGGGCAGATCCCAGGCCAGACGCACGCCGGCATCGCGTTCGGCTTCGTAGTACTCCAGTTTGATGTCGTAGCTGCGGCCCGCTTCGAGCCGCACATGGGCGCTGTCTGCACGCAGGCGCGCGCTGTCGCTCCAGTGGTCGAGCAGCAGCTTGCCGTCCAGATACAGGCGGAAGCCGTCGTTGGCCGCCGCCTCGATCCGATAGTCGCCCGACACCGGCGGCAGCAGTTGGCCGCTCCAGCGGATGCTGAAGTTGTCGTTGGGCAGCGCCTGCTCGCCGCTGGCTTCGCCGCGTGCCAGCAGCGTGTCGGTCGGCGAGCCGCGATCCCAGTTGAAGGCGATCTGCGAATCGACCCGCACCAGCGTCGGCGTGCCGGACAGGCTGCGATTGCGGAAGTATTCGCCGCGCAGGCCACGTTCGGTCGAGCCCGGACCAGGCCGCAGGTATTGCGCCTCGATCAGCGGCGTGGCGTTGGGATCGTCGCGGCCTTCGACCAGATCGGCGCCGCGTGCGTACAGCACCTGTGCCTGCGGTGCCGCCTCGCGAATGCCTTGCAGGATCGTCACCGGTGCGGCGGGCGTGCCGTAATAGTTGCCGAGCAGCGCCATGGTGTCATCGGCGGTGGGGCCGATCACGGCGATGCGGCGGGTGTCGCGCGACAAGGGCAGCACGCCGTCGTTCTTCAGCAATACGATCGATTCCTGCGCGACCTTGCGCGCCAGGGCGTCGTGCTGCGGCGACTGGTTGACCGGATACGGAATCCGCGACCAGCGCACGTCCTGCGGCGGATCGAACATGCCCAGGCGCATGCGTGCCGCGAACAACTGCGTGACCGCCTTGTCGACCTCGGCCTCGGCGAGCAGGCCCTTGTGCACGGCAATCGGAATCGACGGCGCATAGGTGTTGCCGCAATCGAGCTGGGTACCGTTCTTCACCGCCAGCGCGGCAGCTTCCTCGGGGGTGGCGACGATCTTGTGGTTCTTCCAGATGTCGACGATCGCCCAGCAGTCGGACACGACGTAGCCCTTGAAGCCCCAGCTGTCGCGCAGCACGTCGTGCAACAGGAACTTGCTGGCGCTGGCCGATTCGCCGTAGACGCGGTTGTAGGCGCCCATCACCGCATCGACGTTGCCTTGCTTCACCAGCGCCTCGAACGCAGGCAGGTAGGTGTCGTAGAGATCGCGTTTGCTCGGGTGTACGTCGAAGTGATGGCGATCGGCTTCCGGGCCGCTGTGCACGGCGAAGTGCTTGGCGGTGGCGTCGAGCTTGCGGTATTTCGGGTCGTTGCCTTGCAGACCATGCACGAATGCCACGCCGAGCTGCGCGGTCAGGTAGGGATCCTCGCCGTAGGTCTCCTGACCCCGGCCCCAGCGCGGGTCGCGGAAGATGTTGATGTTTGGCGACCAGAAGGTCAGGCCTTGATAGCGGCCATGCTGGCCCTCGGCGACGAAATGCGCGTGCTTGGCGCGGGCTTCGTCGCTGATCGCATCGGCGACCTGGCCTATCAGTGGCACGTCGAAGGTCGCGGCCATGCCGATCGCCTGCGGGAACACGGTCGCACCGCCGGCGCGGGCGACGCCGTGCAGCGCCTCGTTCCACCAGTCGTAGGCCGGCACGCCGAGGCGCTCGATCGCCGGTGCATCGTTCTGCATCTGCGCGGCTTTTTCTTCCAGCGTCATCCGCGATACCAGCGCGGCGGCGCGTTCGTCGAAGCTGCGTTGGGTGTCGAGCCACGGCGCGGAGGTGTCCGCCGCTGCCAGTCCCAGCGGCAGCATGGCCAACAGGGCGATGCTGCAGTGCCGCGCGAGACTGCGAGTGCGCCGCGCGCCGTGGGCGGTCGTCGAGAGGGTAGGGCCGGTCTGCACTCGCATCTGTCTGTCCTTGTGGATGACGTTACTGAGAACGTTCGTCGCGGGCGTACGGCCCAATCATCGCACCGACGAAGCCGCCGGCAACTTCGGTGCTGAGTACGGTGCCATCTTGGTTCCGCGCCAGCCATTGCCAGCCGCGGCCGTCACCGGCATCGAAGCCGAAAGCGTAGTCGCCGCCGTTACCGGTGATCTTCAACTTCAGTGTCCTGATCGAGCCGAGTGTGCGTGAGGCGATCACGTGGGTCGCCGCTCCGCCACCGCGTTTTTCCAGGAACAACTCGGCACCGTCGCCGTGACGGCGCACGCCGAGGAAGTACCAATGCTGTTCGTTCTGGAACGCGGCCAGCCCTGCGACAGTGCCGATTTCGGGAAGCTCCAACGCGGTGCTGGCGGTGAACGAAATATGCTGCTGGCACCGCGCCAGGAACGAGGGATTACGCGGTGTGTCCAGGCCTTCGGGCAGCGGATGGATCGTCAGCTGGCCCGGTCGCGTGTGCAGATCGGCCCAGGCGTGTTTGGGCACACGCAGGTACAGCCATTCGCGACCGGGCGTGGTCGCGTCGAACTCGTCGCGCCAGGTGAAGTTGCCGGTGTTCGGCGCCTGATCGAGGCCGGTTTGCAGATAGGACGGGCCGGGCGCGCTGTAGGGAATCGTGCTGCCGGCGTCGAGGATCACCGGCCAGCCGTCCTTCCATTCCACCGGCAGCAGCCAGGTCTCGCGGCCGGTGTTGTAGTGGATGCGATCGTAGGTGCGGCTGGCGAGGAACACGGCCCACCAGCGTCCATCCGGACCTTCGACGAGGTCGGCGTGACCGGCGTTGGTGACCGGCAACGCACGCTCGGCGGGCAGGTCGCGCTGGGTCAGGATCGGGTTGTGTGCGTAAGGCTGATACGACCCCCACACCTTGCGGCTACGCAGCACCACCTGCGAATGATTCGGCCCGGTGCCGCCCTCGGCATCGGACAGGTAGTACCAGCCGTCGCGCTTGTACAGGTGCGGGCCTTCGATCCAGATCGGGTTCCTGGCTGGCTCGACACCGCCATCGATCAACACCTTGCGCGGCCCGAGCGGTTGGAAGCGGGCGAGGTCGATCTGCTGCATCCAGATCGCGCGATGGCCGTCGTAGCGTGGCGTGCCTTCGGGGGCGTCGTTGTTGACGAGATAGACCTTGCCGTCATCGTCGAAGAACAGCGATGGGTCGATGCCGCCGATGCTCGGCAGCCAGTGCGGATCCGACCACGGTCCGGCCGGATCGGTCGCGGTGGCGATGAAGTTGCCACCGCTGTCGACCGCCGTGGTGACCACGTAGAAGAGGCCGTCGTGATGCGAGATCGCCGGCGCGAAGATGCCGCGCGAGACACCGAGGCCATCGAAATCCAGTTGCGTGGGGCGGTCGATGACGTTGCCGATCTGCGTCCAGTGGACCAGGTCGGTGCTCTCGAACACCGGGATGCCGGGGAAGTAGGTGAAGCTGGAATTGACCAGATAGAACTTGCCATTCGCCGCGACCACGCTGGGATCGGCGTGGAAGCCGGCCAGTACCGGGTTGCGGTAGTGGCCGGCAGGCAGCGGAGCTTCGAAGGCGGTGTCGTGGCCGGTGTACTCGAACCAGTCGAAGTGCACCGGCGATTGCGCGGAGGCGGAGGCGGACAGCAAGGCAAGCAGGAAACCTTGCCGCCATCGTCCCTGCGCAGACGGGCACCCAGGGACTTTGCTTCTGCCGCACGACATGAAGTTGCTGGGTGATCGGCCCTTCGGGCCGCTGTAAAGCGCTTCCCGCCTGCGCGGGAACGACGAAAAGAACGTTCGAAGTCGCCTCATCTCCACCGCCTCACCAATCCCACATCGCGCCGTCTTCCAGGCGCGCGATCGGCAACTGCTTGGGCGAGTACGGGTACTTCGCGGCGAGCTTCTCATCGATATCCACGCCATGTCCCGGCGTGTCGCCCACGTGCAGACGACCGGCGCGCAGCACATAGTCGTGCGGGAACACCGCGTCGGTCTCGTCGCTGTGGAACATGTATTCCTGGATGCCGAAGTTCGGCACCCAGGTGTCGAAGTGCAGCGCTGCGCCCATCGTCACCGGTGACAGGTCGGTGGCGCCGTGGAAGCCGGTGCGCACCTGATGCAGCGCGGCGAAATCGGCCAGCCGGCGCACGTGGGTGATGCCACCGCCGTGCACGATGGTGGTGCGGATGTAATCGATCAGCTGGTTCTCGATCAGGTGCTTGCAGTCCCAGATCGAGTTGAACACCTCGCCGACCGCCAGTGCGGTGACCGAGTGCTGGCGGATCAGTTCGAACGACTTCTGGTTCTCGGCCGGGGTGGCATCTTCCAGCCAGAACAACCGATATGGCTCCAGATCGCGGGCCAGGCGCGCGGCCTCGATCGGGGTCAGGCGATGGTGCACATCGTGCAGCAGCTCGACGCCGTTGCCGTGGTCCTTGCGCAACTGCTCGAACAGCCTTGGTGCCGTCTCCAGATAGCGCGGCGTGTTCCACACCGTCTCCAGCGGCAACTCGCTCTCGGCCGGCTCGTAACCGCGCGCGTTGGACACGCCATAAGCCTTTTTTACGCCCGGCACGCCACATTGCGCGCGCACTGCGAGGAAACCCTGTTCGATGAAACCACCGACTGCGTCGGAGGCCTCGGCGATATCGCGGCCGTTGGCGTGGCCGTACACCAGCGCACCTTCGCGCGAGCGGCCGCCGAGCAACTGGTAGATCGGCAATCCGGCCATCTTGCCGAGGATGTCCCACAGCGCCACGTCGACCGCGGCGATCGCGCTCATCGTCACCGGGCCGCGCCGCCAGTACGCGCCGCGATGCAGGAACTGCCACATGTCCTCGATGCGGCCGGCGTCGCGGCCGATCAGGTTGGGCACCACGTGTTCCTGCAGGTACGCCGCGACCGCCAGCTCGCGGCCGTTGAGGGTGGCGTCGCCCAGCCCGTACACGCCTGAGCGCGTGGTGATCTTGAGCGTGACGAAGTTGCGGCCCGGGCAGGTGACGATGACCTTGGCATCGACGATCTCGCGTTCGCGCGAGGCGCCATGGGTGGTGGTTTCGGTGACGGATTGAGTGCTCATCGTGATGGTCATCAGAGTCTTGATCGAAGTCAGGGGATGGCGATCTCGAACGGCCCGGCGGGCAGGCCGGTGCCGTCGTACAGGGTGACGACGGGGCTGTCGGCCCAGCCGTAGCGCACACGCGTGGCGTTGGCCGTATCAGTTGTTCGCAGCAGCACCTCGCGGCCGCGGATCTGCGCGCTGGCATAGCGGCAGCTGCCGGCCTGCGCGCCGCACAGTTCGAAACCGACCGGGCCGTAGGCGCCGTAGGCGACCAGTGCGCCGTCGATGTCGTCGAATGCGACCACGACCGTATCGCCTTCGCGCCGCACCGAGGCCGGCACCGGGCCGGAAGGCGCCAGCGCTTCGCCATAGATCACGTGTCGCGCGGCGCGCGCCAGGCGTCGACCGACATCCTGCTTGTTGGCCGGATGGATGTCGCCGCGCTCGCCGATGTCGATGGCCACCGCCAGCCCGCTGCGCGGATCCTCGGCGGCGACCTGGCGTTGCACTTCGCGCAGCGCCGCCGAGCCGCTTTCCTGAGGATGCGTCGGTGCGGGGCCGTAGTTCGCCAACTGCACCACCAGCAGTGGCAACCCGGCACCGAACTGCCGGCGCAGGTCGCTGCGATAGGCACGCAGCAAGCTGCGATAGGCCTCGGCCTCGCCGACGTTGGACTCGCCCTGGTACCACAGCGCACCACGCAACCCGTAATCGCCCAGCGGCGCAATCATCGCGTTGTACAGCGTGGTCTTGCCGGACGCGGACAACCACGGTGCCAGCGGTGGCGTGCCGAACTGCTTCGGCACTTGACGGTATTCCCAGCGGCCGTCCAGCGGCACCGTCTCGCCATTGTCCAGGCGCAGCGCGACCGGCTTGGAGAGGCCGCCGTCGGCATAGGTATTGAGCACGTTGACCGCGATCAGATTGTCGCCGGCATGCAGCAGTCCACGCGGCAACGAATAGATGCGCTCGCCGCCGCCATAGCCGCTGCCGACCGCGCGCCCGTTGACCCAGGTCTGGTCGATCTCGTCGGCACCCAGCGTCAGCGTCGTGGCCTGTGCCGCCTGCTGCGCGTCCAGGTGCACGCGGGTGCGATACCACAACATCCCGGTGAAGCTGGTCAGTTCCGGCACGCCCCATTGCTGATAGCCGCCGAGCTGCGCCGGTGCGGTGCGCCAGCCGGAGGTGGTTGCACTCGGATTCCAGGGCTCGTCGCCTTTCGCCACATCGGGCAGCGCTTGCCACCATGCTGCCCAGTGCTCGCCCCAGCGCGCGTTGGCAGCCTGCGGATCGTGTGCGTACAGCGCCAGCGTATCGATCGCATCGCCGAAGTTGCCGGCACCGCGCAAGGCACCATCGCTCAGCCAGGCCTCGATGCGCGAACCGCCGAGCGAGGCATTGATCAGGCCCATCGGCACGTCCACGGTCTTCTGCAGTTCGCGTGCGAAGTAGTAGCAGGCGGCGGAGAAGTCGCTTACGTATTGCGAGGTGGCCGGCCGCCACTGCACCGGGGTGGCGAAGTCGGTCTGTGGCGCCGGTCGCGGGGCTTGTGGCACCGCCAACAGGCGGATGCGGTCGTTGGCGGCGCCAGCGATCTCCGAGCGCGCATTGAGCGTGCGATGCACCTGCAGCTCCATGTTGGACTGGCCGCTGCACAGCCAGACATCGCCGACCAGCACGTCCTCGATGCGCTGGCTGGCTGTGCCGGCAGTGACGGTGAGCGTGTACGGGCCGCCTGCATGCTGTGCCGGCAGTTTTGCCTGCCAGCGGCCGTCGCTGTCGGCGCGCGCATTTACGCGCTTGCCAGCGAACTCGATCTGCACCGGCTGGCCGGGCGTCGCGCGACCCCACACCGGAATCGGCTGGTCGCGCTGCAATACCACGTGGTCCTGGAACAGCGCGTGCAGCAGTGGCGGCGTAGCGTCCTGCGCGTGAGCGGCCGGTACCGCCAGCATCAAGGCCACCAACAGCCCCATCACCGTCGTCCCCGCGAAGGCGGGGACCCAGCGACTTTCGCGCGAAGCGTGCCTGCGATCTTGGGAGCCCTCTCGAGGCGCGCTCACACTCGTCATTCCCGCGAAAGCGGGAATGACGGTTCCTGCTGAGGGCTCTTGGGTACAAATCGGCCACCCACCCACGCGGCGCATTCCAATCAATCCACCCAGACTCATTTCCCATCCCCCGGAGCAAAAGGAAATTCCAGCGATTCGTAGTAATCCAGCGAGTGCGCCGGCGGTGCGGCGCCGGCCGGCAGCGGTCGCCGCGAGAAGGTCTGGAAGTAGGCGATGCTGGCATCACGCCACCAGCGCGCTTCCTTCTCCTGGATCGCCAGGAACGCGGCCACCTGCGCATGCCGTTGCGGATCGATGCGCCCGGCCAACCCGTCCCAGGTGCGGCGCATCGAACTGACGTAATCGACGCCGTGGTCATAGCGCAGCACCAGTTCGTCCCACAACGTGCGGCCGGAGGCCATCCGGTGATCCCACGGCACGTGATGGAACCAGAGCAGCAAGTCCTCCGGCACCGTGTTGATGTCGCCGAAGCGCGCGGCAACCGGCGCCGCATACTGCGCCACCGCGTTGCTGCCGCTGGCACTGCGGTCGAAGCCGATGCCGTTGCGATCAGCGCGATGGTAGTAGACCGAAGTCCAGTCCGCGCGCGGCCCGCCCGATACCCATGGCGCCGGGCCGTAGTGATGGCCGCGCCCCATCAGGTGATGCAGGCCGAGCGGCGTCATGTAGTCCACCACCGCCTCGCGCGAGCCCATCATCATCGCCACCACCGGCGCGACCACGGCCGGGTCATTGGAGAAGGTCATCCGTACCCAGTCGTCGGCGATTGCGCGCGCGCCGGCATCGGGATTCCACGCCAGCCGGCCGAACGCATACCAGTTGGCCTGATCGAAGTCCGAGCCGCTCCAGTTGCGATCGCTGCCGATGTTGGCGACACCCGCGATGCCGGTCAGTGCATGCCCTTCGAGCGAGCCGTCCACCACTTTCGCCACCGTCGAGCCCGGCCCGCGTGCGTAGGTGTCGGACTTCAACGTCTCTTCGTACAGCGGCGCCAGGTAGGCCAGGTGGGTGGCGAAGCCGAGGTACTCCTTGGTGATCTGGAATTCCATCATCAACGACGTGTTCGGCATCGCCCCGAACAATGGATGGAACGGCTCGCGCGGCTGGAAATCGATCGCGCCATTCTTCACCTGCACCAGCACGTTGTCGCGGAACTTCCCGTCCAACGGTTTGAACTCGTCGTAGGCCTGCTTGGCACGGTCGTCCGGTTGCTCGTGCGAATAGACGAAGGCGCGCCACATCACCACGCCGCCATGCGGCGCGAGCGCATCGGCCAGCATGTTGGCGCCGTCGGCGTGCGAGCGGCCGTAGTCCTGCGGGCCGGGCTGGCCCTCGGAATTGGCCTTGACCAGGAAGCCGCCGAAATCCGGGATCAGCCGATAGATCTCGTCGGCCTTGGCCTGCCACCAACGCCGCACCGCCGGGTCGAGCGGATCGGCGCTCTTCAGCCCGCCGATTTCGATCGGCGCACTGAAGCGCGCGCTGAGATAGACGCGGATCCCGTAGGGACGCAGCACCCCGGCCAGCGCCGCGGCCTTCTCCAGATACATCGGGGTCAGGCTCTGTGCGCTGGCGTTGACGTTGTTGAGCACCGCACCGTTGATACCGATCGAGGCATTGGCGCGGGCATAGTCGGTGTAGCGCGGGTCCAGCCAGTCCGGCAGCTTGTGCCAGTCCCAGATCGATTCGCCGGCGTAGCCACGCTCGACATGGCGATCCAGGTTGTCCCAGTGATCGAGCACGCGCAGCTTGATCCGCGGCGTCTCGCGCAGGTCCAGCGATGCCAGCGACTGGCCGGTCTGCAGCAGGCGCAGCAGATGGAAGGCGCCGTACAGCGCACCGATGTCGTCGTTGGCGGCGATCACCGTGGCGGCGTGACCATCCACACGCATGCTGCGGATCAGGTAACCGTCGCGACCAAGTCCGGCCAGCTCGGATTTCAACGTCGCCAGCAACGGTGAGGACGTGGGCGTGCCGACCACCAGCGCGTCGTCGCGATCGGGCCGGTCGAGCAGCGGCGGTTGCGCACCGAGCAGGCCCGACAGCCCGCGCAACAGTTCCGCGCGGGTAGCCTGCTGGGTCGGCGTGACGGCGGGCGCCACCAACGCGGTGACTTGCCCGGCGGCGGTGTCGCCCGTTGGCACGTAGCGCAGCCACAGCGCATAGCCATCCTCGGCATGCAGTGCCGGGGCAAGCAGCCCCAGCGCGATGAGCAGCAGCCCATGGCCGAGCCATCGGCGGGCGTGCGAGCCCATGCCCCGGATCGCCCCGAAGCCGGTCATCGTCCGCTCCCCCTCGGTGCAGGACCGCACAGCACTGGCAGACCCCTTGCCGTCGTCCCCGCGCAGAGCCTGCCCCCAGCGAAGGCGGGGGCGGGGACCCAGCGACTTGCGCCGGGGAAAGACCATGGGACCGGGTCTTCGCCCACGCGCGGATGACGGATCTTGTCGACCGCCCCAAGGTTGTCGCCGCCGTGACGGGTTACCGCTACCATGGACCGAGCAAGACGCTGGCCGTACGCACTCGCGTTGTATGGCCGGGTGTCGCGCATGTCGCCGCCTGCCGAGTGGTTCCGGCGGGAGTCTGTCAGGGAAAGGAAACGCGTTTGGAAAAGACCCGCAAATCGATCCGTCGCAAGGGCCAGGCCGTCACCATCGATGAGGTCGCGGCATCGATCAAGGTGTCGCCGATGACGGTCTCGCGCGTGGTCAACGGCAAGGGCAACGTGCGCGAATCCACCCGCGAACAGGTGCTGGCCGCGATCAAGAAGCTCGGCTACAAGCCCAATCTCGCCGCCAGCGCGCTGGCCGCCGCGCAAAGCACCCGCATCGCGCTGATCCACACCGATCCCAGCGGCGCCTACCTGCGCGAACTGCTGCTCGGCGTGCTGCGCGCGGTCTCGCATACCTCGATCCAGCTGGTGATCGACTACTGGGACGGGCTCAGCCCCGAGGCCGAGCGCAAGGCCGCGCGCGCGCTGGCCAAGAACGTGGCCGGCGTGATCCTGCCGCCGCCACTGTGCGAATCCGAGCCGGCGGTGCTGGAACTGGTCAAGGCCAAGATCCCGGTGGTGTCGATCGCCTCCGGCCGCTTCAACCGGCAGGTGTCGTGCGTGCGCATCGACGAGTACCGCGCCGCGATGGAGATCACCGCACATCTGATCGCGCAGGGCCACACCCGGATCGGTTTTATCCACGGCCATCGCAACCTCAGCGCGAGCCTGCGTCGCTTTGAGGGGTTTCGTGCCGCGCTCGACGAGGCCGGATTGGCGTTCGACCCGGCGCTGGTCGAATACGGCGATTACACCTATCGCTCGGGATTGGCCGCCGCCGAAAAACTGCTCGCGGTCAGCCCGGCGCCGACCGCGATTTTCGCCAGCAATGACGACATGGCTTCGGCCGCCGTGTCGGTCGCGCATCGGCAAGGGTTGGAGGTGCCACGCGATCTGTCGGTGGTCGGTTTCGACGACACCTCGACTGCCACTGCGGTCTGGCCCGAACTGACCACCGTCCACCAACCGATCGCCGCGATGGCCGATGCGGCGATCGAGCTGCTGCTGCGCGAGATTCGCGACAGGGGACGGGTGACGCGGACGGTGTTCGATCATGTAGTGGCCCATCAGCTGGTACAGCGTGATTCGGTAGCACCGCCGCAGAAACGCCCGGTAGGAGCGGCTTTAGCCGCGAAGAAGCGTTCCCGGTAAAGCCTCTTCTCGGCTGACGCCGCTCCTACCGGGCAACGCGTCAGCGCAACAGGTACTGATTCAACAAGTTCTCGTAAGCCTCCTGACGCCCGCTGACCTGCTTGGGCTCACCGGCCTGACGGGCCTGATTGGCCAGCGCGGCCAGATCCAGCTTGCCGTCCACGAAGTCCTTGCCGGTGCCGGCGTCGAAGCTGGCATAGCGCTCGGCGCGCCAGCTTTCCCACGGCGACTGCTTCAGCAGTGCGTGAGCCACTTCCAGACCGCGTGCAAACGCGTCCATGCCGCCGATGTGGGCGATGAACAGATCCTGCAGATCGGTCGATTCACGGCGCGGCTTGGCGTCGAA
>NZ_JBYSVX010000024.1:0-71794 GCF_058986605.1 Pseudomonas sp. GW821-FHT07E12
GATCTAGAGCGGAGACGGTGGCCCACGCCGGCGCTCGACATCTAACCTGACAGATCCGGAGCAGATAAGAGCGGAGCATGCTCCGCCGAGGCCTTCCCGATGTGCCTGCCAAACCCCAGCGGAGCAAGCTCCGCTGCATGAGATTGCGCCAGCTCAGTACGTCAGCGTCGCCTGCAATGGCACTTCGCTGCTCCAGCGCGCGCGACCACCGAGCCCGTTCAGCTCAACCAGCACCGCCGCGCCAACCACGTCCAGGTCCAGCTTGCGCGCCAGCGCCAATGCGGCCAGCAACGTGCCGCCGGTCGCCAGCACGTCATCGACGATCAACACCCGCGAGCCCGGAGCCAGCACATCGGCATGCATCTCGATACGGTCCGTACCGTATTCCAACGCGTATTCCTGACTGACCGTGCGCCCGGGAAGCTTGCCCGGCTTGCGCACCGGCACGAAACCGCAATCAAGCGCGTGCGCCAACGGCGCCCCCAGGATGAAACCGCGCGACTCGATGCCCAGCACTGCATCCACCAGCGTCTGCCGCCACACCTGCGCCATCGCCTCGATCGCCGCGGCAAACCCAGGGCCATCGGCCAGCAGCGGCGTAATGTCCTTGAACACGATCCCGGGCTTCGGGAAATCGGGCACATCGCGGATCAGCTCGGGCCAGCGCTCTGGCGCAGCGGAAGTCACGCCGTGAAGGGCGTCATTCATGGGAGTTACCGAAGGGCAGTCGCAGGGGGCGGCCATTCTAGGCCCAGCAACGCCCACGAGCGAGCAGCGCCGTTGCTGTTGCTGTTGCTGTTGCTGTTGCTGTTGCTCGTGATTTTGATTTTGCTTTTGCAGTTGCTCTTCGCTTTTCCGGGGCCCCCATCCGCAGCGACGGAGCCAGCGGGAAAAACCCGAAGGGCGACGTGCATGGATGCGCGTCGTTTTCTGCCGCGGCATGGATGCCGCGTCAGAAAATCCCGCTGGCGCAGTGGACCCGTAGCGCAGCGAAGGGCGCGAGGACTGGGGCGTGCTTTCTTTGGGTTACCTTTCTTTGCACGAGCAAAGAAAGGTAACTCGCTCCGAAGGAGCGAAAGCCTTGGCTGTTGAAGTTGCTATTGCTATTGCTGTCACTGCAACGTCAAACCCAACAAACAACGTCCTTGGATCCCCGCGTTCGCGGGGATGACGATAGATAGATACCGGGTACCGGAAAGATGGCGGAAGTCACTGGGTCCCCGCCTTCGCGGGGATGACGGTAGAAAGACGGTCGCAAGCCCCAAAATCCCGACCCACAAAACCAAACCACCCAACCATCAACCAGCCGACTCCCCCACCCCATCCCCAACAGCAGGCCGCTCAAACAACCGCCGCACCAACACAAAGAACATCGGCACCAGGAAGATCGCCAACAACGTGCCCGAGAACATACCGCCGATCACACTGACACCAATCTCGCGCCGGCTGGCCGCACCCGCACCGGTAGACAACGCCAACGGCAGCACACCGGCGACGAACGCCAGCGAAGTCATCACGATCGGCCGCAACCGCAACCGCGCACCTTCCAGCGCCGCCTGCAGCAGCGAAGCTCCCGCACGATGCTGCGCCTCGGCGAACTCCACGATCAGGATCGCGTTCTTGGCCGACAGACCAATCGTGGTCAGCAGGCCCACCTGGAAATAGATGTCGTTGACGAAGCCGACCAGCGTGGTCGCAGTGACCGTACCGACCAGGCCGAGCGGAATCACCAGCATCACCGCCACCGGGATCGACCAACTCTCGTACAGCGCTGCCAGGCACAGGAAGATGAACAGGATCGAGGCCGCATACAGCCAGATCGCCTGATTGCTGGCCATCCGCTCCTGGTAGGACAGACCGCTCCAGGCCAGGTCGAAACCCTTGTACCCGGCCGCCAACGCCTCGATCCGCTTCATCGCCTCGCCGGAGCTGTGCCCGGTCGCCGGCGCACCCTGGATCTGCGCCGCCGCCAGGCCATTGAAGCGCTGCAGCAGCTGCGGACCACGCATCCAGTGGGTCGCGGCAAATGCGGAGAACGGCGCCATCTGCCCTTCGCCGCCGCGCACGTACCACTGCTCGATGTCCTCCGGCAGCGAGCGGTATGGCGCGTCGCCCTGCACGTACACGCGCTTGACCCGGCCACGGTCGATGAAATCGTTGACGTAACGACCGCCCCAGGCGATCGACAACGTGCTGTTGATGTCGCTCTGGGTCAGCCCGAGCGCACGCGCCTGCGCCTGGTCGATATCGACCTGCAACTGCGCCTTGTCGCCCAGCCCGTTGAGCCGTACCGCCGCCAGTTGCGGATCATCGCCGGCCTGCCGCACCAGTTGCTTCTGCGCCCCGTCCAGTGCCGGCCGACCGATCCCGTCGGCGTCGCGCAGCCACACTTCGAAACCGCTGGACTGACCAAGCCCGCGCACCGCCGGTGGCGACAACACATTGATCCTGGCATCGCCGAAACGGCGGAAATAGGCATTGGCACGATCGATGACCGCCTGCGCGGTGCCGTCGCGATTGCGCTCCTTCCAGTCCTTCAGCGCCACGAACGCCTGCCCGGCGTTCTGGCCGACACCGGCCTGGTTGCGGCCGATGATCATGAAGACCACGTTGATGTTGCTGGCTTCCTCGCGCATGAAGTAATCGCTGATGCGCTTGCCGATCGCCTGGGTCTTGGCCAGCGGCGTGCCTTCCGGCGTGGTGAACTGCACCTGCACCTGCGCCTGGTCTTCCACCGGCAGGAAGCCGGTCGGCAACCGCTGGTAGAGCAGCGCCATCACCAGCACCACCAGCACGTACATCACCACCCAGCGGCGCGGTCGTGCCAGCAGCCCGCCAAGCCGTGCCTGATAGGCCGCCTGACTGCGTTCGACCAGACGATTGAAGGCACGGAAGAAACGCCCCTGCGGCCGCTCGCGCTCGACCGGTGCCAGCAGCGTGGCGCACAGCGCCGGCGTCAGGCTCAGCGCCACCAGTGCCGACAACACCATCGCCGACACGATCGTCAGCGAGAACTGGCGATAGATGATCCCGGTGGCACCACCGAACAACGCCATCGGCACGAACACCGCGCCCAGCACCACCGTGATGCCGATCAGCGCACCGGTGATCTGCCCCATCGAGCGCTCGGTGGCCTCGCGCGGCGGCAGATGCTCCTCGTGCATGATCCGCTCGACGTTCTCGACCACCACGATCGCGTCGTCCACCAGCAGACCGATCGCCAATACCATCGCGAACAAGGTCAGCGTGTTGATCGTGAACCCGGCTACCGCCAGCAGGCCGAACGTACCCAGCAGCACCACCGGCACGGTGATCGCCGGGATCAGCGTCGCGCGCCAGTTCTGCAGGAACAGGAACATCACCACCACGACCAGCACGATCGCTTCGATCAGGGTATGCACCACGCCCTCGATCGAGACCCGCACGAACGGCGTACCGTCACGCGGATAGGCCACCTGCACACCATGCGGGAAGCGCGGCTGCATGCGCGCGACCAGCGCCCGCACCGCATCGGAAGTCTTCATCGCGTTGGCGCCGGAGGACAGCGTCAGCGAGAAGCCCGCGGCCGGATGACCATTGAGCCAGGTCCAGCTCTGGTAGTTCTCCGCACCGATCTCGACCCGCGCCACGTCGCGCAGGCGCACCGCCGAGCCATCCGGCTGCGTGCTCAGGATGATGTCTTCGAACTGCTGCGGGGTCTGCAGCCGCGACTGTGCGGTGACAGTGGCGTTGAGCGCCTGCTCCGAGCCCGTCGGCAGCGCGCCCAGCTCGCCGGCGGTGACCTGGGTGTTCTGCGCCTCGATCGCGTCGGTCACGTCCGAGGGCATCAGCTTGAACGCGTTGAGCCGGTGCGGATCCAGCCACACCCGCATCGCGTACTGCGCGCCGAACACGTTGATCTCGCCGACACCATCGATGCGACTGACCGGGT
Source organism: Pseudomonas sp. GW821-FHT07E12 (assembly GCF_058986605.1). NCBI lineage: Bacteria > Pseudomonadati > Pseudomonadota > Gammaproteobacteria > Pseudomonadales > Pseudomonadaceae > Pseudomonas > Pseudomonas sp. GW821-FHT07E12. The sequence continues at coordinate 3,932 of NZ_JBYSVX010000024.1, forward strand.
CCTGCAGGTTGCTGGCCAGATAGTCGGACAGGTCCACGCTGTCGAGCGTGTCGGTGGTGTCGTACAGCGCCACCACCATCAGGCTGTCGCCTTGCGACTTGGCCACCGTCACGCCCTGGTCCTGCACCTCCTGCGGCAACCGGTTCAAGGCCTGGTTGACGCTGTTCTGCACCTGCACCTGGGCGATGTCCGGGTCGGCGCGCTGGTCGAAGGTGACGGTGATGCGCGACTGCCCGGACGAGGAGCTGGTCGAAGAGAAATACAGCAGGTGGTCGATGCCCTTGATCTGCTGCTCGATCACCTGGGTGACGCTGTCCTCCACGGTCTGCGCCGAGGCGCCGTTGTAGGTCGCGGTGATGCTGACCGTGGGCGGGGCGATGTCCGGGTACTGCTCGACCGGCAGCGTCGCCACCGAGATCGCCCCGGCAGCCATGATGCAGATCGCCATGACCCAGGCGAAGATCGGGCGACGAATGAAGAAACGCGGCAGCATGGCCGATCAGTCCTTGCCGCTGGAGCCGGCGACTGCGGCCGGCGAGGCGACCTTCACCGGTGCGTCCTCGACCAGACCCTGCATGCCCTCGACGATGAGCTGCTCGCCCGCGGCCAATCCCTCGTCCACCAGCCAGCGGTCGCCGATCGCGCGCCGCGTCTTCAGTTCACGTCGATGTGCCTTGCCGTCCTTTCCGACCACCCAGACCTGGGCCAGACCGCGCGGCGTGCGATCCACCGCCGCCTGCGGCACCAGGATCGCCTGCTCGCGCACGCCCTGCTCGACGATCGCGCGCACGTACATGCCCGGCAGCAGTTGCCGGTCCGGGTTGGGGAACCGTGCACGCAGCGTGACCGTGCCGGTGTCCTCGGCGACGTCGATGTCGGCGAATTCGAGCCGCCCTGACAGCGGGTACTCGGTGCCGTCGGAAAGTTTCAGCTTGACCTCGGTCGAAGCAGGCAGCACGCCGCCGGCGGCGATCTCGCGGCGCAGCGCCAGGTACTGGCTGCCGGACTGGGTCAGGTCCACGTTCATCGGATCCAGCTTCTGGATCTTGGCGATCGCGCTGGTCTGGCTGGCCGTCACCAGCGCACCCGGCGTCACCAGCGAGCGACCGATGCGGCCGTCGATCGGCGCATCCACCGTGGCGAAACGCAGGTTGGTGCGCGCGGTCTGCAGCGCTGCAGCCGCCGCATCGCGGCTCGCGATGGCCTGCCGATACACGGCCTCGGCATCGTCGATGTCCTGCTGCGCGGCCAACTGGCCCTTCCCGAGCAAGCGATAGCGCTCGGCCTTCAGCTTCGCCGTCACCAGCGCAGCCTCGGTGTTGCTCAGGTCGGCCTGGGCCTCATGCGCCGCCGCCTGATACAGCGTCGGCTCGATCTGGAACAGCGGCTGGCCGGCCTTGACCTCGCTGCCTTCCTCGAACAACCGGCGCTGCAGGATGCCGCCCACCTGCGGCCGCACCTCCGACTCCTCCGATGCCGCCGCACGGCCGGCCAGCTCCGTGGTCAGTGTCACCGGCTCGGCATGGACGGTGATGACGGCGACCTGCCTGGGTGCCGTAGCTGGAGCGCTATCGTTGCCATGGCAGGCACCCAACAACCCGACGAGGAACAACACGGACACGACCGGGGCCACCCGGAACGGTGATCGGAGCAGGCGCATGCGGGGAGAGTGAAATTCAGGCCTAATTCCGGACGATTATAGGGAGCGACCAGCCCGCCCATACGTGCCAATGGTTGGGTCTGGCCTGCACGATGCTGCAGTCACCGCTACCCGTTCATCGCCCAGCAACCTCCCGCGCGCTCGATCACCTGCCTCCGACCGTCGCCCCCGCGCATGCCCCGCGAAGGCGGGGGCGGGGACGGGGACCCAGCGACTCAGGCACCATCGCTTCAGGAACTGCACGACAGCATCGAGCAGCCCGCCCGGTCGCGCGCCCACTCCGGCCGTCGCTCGGCGAACGCCTCCCGTCCTGGCTGATCGTCATATGGGTGCCGCATCACTTCCAGCAGTTCGTCGATACCACTCGCATCGCCCTGCCCGGCGCGGTCGATCGCCTGCTGCGCCAGATAATTGCGCAACACGTAGCGCGGGTTGGCCAACCGCATCCGTTCGCGCCGCGCGGCTGCTGTCGTGCCGTCGGCATCCGTGCGTGCGGCGTAACGCGCCAGCCAGTCCTGCAACGCCGGCAATGCCGCCTCGCGCTTTTCAGTCGAATAGAACGCCGGCATCAGCGGCTCTGGCGAAGGCACGTCCGGCGTGACCTCGATCAGCCCGCGGAACGTCAGCGTCATGTCCATCTCGGCCTGCTGCATCAACACCTGCAGCCCGGCCAGCAATTCGAGATCGCCATCGCGGCACGCGGCCAGACCCAGCTTGGCCGCCGCATCGCGACGCTGGCAAGCCAGCCAGGTGACGCGGAAGCGTTCCAGCCCGGCATTGAGCGGCTCTGCTCCGGCGAACAGCGCCGACAGCGCCTGCGCCAGCCGACCCAGGTTCCAGTACGCCACCTGCGGCTGAGCGCCGAAGCGGTAACGCCTGCCCTGCGCATCGGTGGTGTTGGGCGTCCAGTCCGGGTCGTAGTCGTCGACCCAGCCGTATGGGCCATAGTCGATCGTCAGCCCCAGGATCGACATGTTGTCGGTGTTCATCACCCCGTGCACGAACCCGACCCGCATCCAGTGCGCCACCATCTCCGCAGTGCGCTCGCAGACCTGCGCGAACCAGGCCGCATACAGCGCCTCGCCCTCGCCTTGCAGCCCAGGAAAGTCACGGGAAATCGTGAAATCCACCAGCCGTCGCAGCAACGCGGTATCGCCACGCGAGGCCGGCAGCTCGAAACTGCCGAAGCGCACGAACGACGGCGCAACCCGGCACACCACCGCTCCCGGCTCGGCCTGCGGACGGCCGTCGTAGAACATGTCGCGCACCACCGCCTCGCCGGTGCCGACCAGGCTCAGCGCCCGCGTGGTCGGCACACCGAGGTGGTGCATCGCCTCGCTGCACAGGAACTCGCGGATCGAGGAGCGCAGCACCGCACGACCATCGGCACCGCGCGAATACGGCGTGCGCCCTGCCCCCTTCAGCTGCAGCTCGTAGCGCAGCCCGTCGGTGCCGGGCAGCTCGCCCAGCGAAATCGCGCGACCATCGCCCAGTTGCCCGGCCCAGTGCCCGAACTGGTGGCCGCCGTAGTTGGCCGCGAACGGCTGCATGCCGGCATACAGCGCATTGCCACCGAATACCCGCGCGAAGTCCTCGCTGGCCACATCGGCCGCGTCGAACCCCAGCAGTGCGGCAATCTCCGGCGAATGCGCGAGCAGCTTCGGCGCTGCCACCGGCGTCGGCAGCACCGACGACCACAGCGCGCCCTCGACCTGGCGCAGGCGCGGCCCGCTCTCCGGATCGCCCGGCAGCTCGGCAACGAACCGGTTATCGAAAGCCAGCGTCGCCACCACCCTCAACCTGCGCCCAGCAACTCGAATGGCCCGCCCTGCAGCAGCGCCGCCTGATAGGACGGACGCGCTTCGATGCGTTGCAGGAACGCCTTCAGCCGCGGATGGCCGTCCAGCCCGCCACCGCGCGCGGCCGCGGCCTGGACCGGGAAACTCATCTGGATATCGGCCGCAGTGAAGCGCTCGCCGGCAAACCAGCCGCTCTCGCCCAGTTCCCGCTCCATCCAGTCCAGATGCAACCGCAGTTGCGGCCCGACGAAGGTCTGCATCGCCTTGTCGGCGATCGCACGCGCCACCGGGCGGGCGAAGAATGGCATCTTCGCGCTGCGAATGCGGCCGAATACCAGGGCCATCAGCAGCGGCGGCATCGCCGAACCTTCCGCGTAGTGCAGCCAGTACTGGAAGCGCAGCCGCTCGGGCGAGTCGGCCGGACGCGGCGTCGGCGAAAGCACCCGCTCGCTGTCGTAGCGATCGGTCAGATAGCTGATGACCGCGCCGGACTCGGCCAGCACGTGATCGCCGTCGACCACCACCGGCGACTTGCCCAGCGGGTGGATCGCGCGCAGCTCCGGCGGCGCCAGCATCGTCTGCGGATCGCGCGCGTAGCGCACCACCCGATACGGCAGCGCCAGTTCCTCCAGCAACCAGAGCACGCGCTGGGAGCGGGAGTTGTTGAGGTGATGCACAGTGATCATGGCGGTCCAGGCAAACGAAGACGGGCCAAGGATGGTACGCCGGGCAAGGTACGTGCCTGTAACTGTGCGCGCCGGAAAGTGAACGTGTGGGAGGGACTTCAGTTCCGACGCTTCACCGATACCGCCCGTCGGACTGCAACCCTTCCCACAGATCATTGCCCAATGCGGACAACACAAAAGAAAACGCCGGGGATTTGCATCCCCGGCGTTCTGGCTACCTGTCGGTGGCCGGCGCTATTACAGCGCCTGCACCTGATCAGCCTGCATGCCCTTCTGGCCCTGCACGGCGATGAAGCTCACCTTCTGGCCTTCCTGCAGCGACTTGAAGCCGTTGCCCTGGATCGAACGGAAGTGGACGAAAAGGTCCGGGCCGCTTTCCGGGGTGATGAAGCCAAAGCCCTTGGCATCGTTGAACCACTTAACCGTACCGTTCTGACGATCAGACATCTTTACTTGCTCCTGAAACATGTTGGGAAATAATCGCAGCCTCCGGAACTTTCCGGGGCCGAGACTGAGTTGCAGGTGTGGGTAAAGCGGAACGATGGAGCGGATCGGATGATCTGCAGCACCAGGCCACGATTCACGGTGACCCTAGCAAACACAGTGGCGCGCACATTACTAGGGTTTCAAGCAAAAAGCGACCCCCCTGCATTCATCTACGCCCGGGACCCACCCGGATTGCCCGGCAGGATTGGACTCAACCCCGTCCCGGAGGCCGGAAAACCCCGGCGCGACTGAACGAAACCGGCGCCCCGCGCGTATCATGCCGGCCTTTGTTCACAGGCACCCCCATGGCCCTTACCGCCACCATCCGCAAGGCGGAACTGCAGATCAGCGACATGGACAGGGGCTATTACGCCACCCACAACCTGACCCTGGCCCAGCACCCTTCCGAGACCGACGAGCGCCTGATGGTGCGACTGCTGGCATTCGCCCTGTTCGCCCGCGACCGGCTGGAGTTCGGCCGCGGCCTGAGCACCGACGACGAGCCGGACCTGTGGGAACGCGACTACACCGGCGAGATCGCCCTGTGGATCGACCTGGGCCAGCCGGACGAATCGCGCGTACGCAAGGCCTGCAACCGCGCCGCCGAGGTGGTGGTGGTCAACTACGGCGGCAACGCGGCCGAGATGTGGTGGAAGAAGTACGGCTCCGCCCTTGCCCGGTTCGGCAACCTGCGCGTGATCGACATCGATGCGGTTACCGTCGAAGCGCTGGCCCTGCGGATCCAGCGTGGCATGCGCTTCCAGGTGCTGATCCAGGATGACGAGGTGCAGTGGTTCGGCGATGACGGCGAGACCCTGGCCTTCGTCCCCAGCGTGCGCAAGGCCGCCGCTGCATGAGTGAAGCCTGTGACGTGCTGGTCATCGGGGCCGGCGCGGCCGGACTGATGACCGCGCTGACCGCCGGCCAGCGCGGCCGGCGCGTGCAGGTGATCGAGCACGCCAACAAGGTCGGCAAGAAGATCCTGATGTCCGGCGGCGGCCGCTGCAATTTCACCAACACCGGCACCACCCCCGCCAACTTCCTTTCCGCCAACCCGCATTTCTGCAAATCGGCGCTGGCGCGCTTCACACCGGCCGACTTCATCGAGATGGTCGAGCGCCATCGCATCGCCTGGCACGAGAAGGAACTCGGCCAGCTGTTCTGCGATGTCTCATCCAAGCTGATCGTGAAGATGCTGGTCGACGAGTGCCAGGCCGCCGGGGTGCAGATCCGCACCCAGTGCGCCGTCACCGGCATCGAGCCGGGCGCGGACGGCTTCACCGTCGACACCGCCCAAGGCCGGTTCCGCTGCCAATCGCTGGTGGTGGCGAGCGGCGGCCTGTCGATCCCCAGCCTCGGCGCGACCGGGTTCGGCTACGAGATCGCCCGCCGCTTCGGCCACGAACTGCTGCCGACCCGCGCCGGGCTGGTGCCGCTGACCCTGTCGGGCAAGCACCAGGAACGCCTGCAGGATCTTTCCGGGGTCGCGGTGCCGGTCACGGCGAGCTGCAACGGCGCGCAGTTCCGCAACTTCATGCTGCTCACCCACCGTGGCGTCAGCGGCCCGTCGATCCTGCAGATATCCTCGTACTGGCAACCCGGCGACGACCTGCGCCTGGACCTGCTGCCCGGCCTCGACGCCGAACAGTGGCTGCGCACGCAGAAGAAGGAGCGCGGTGCATCCGAGCTGCGCACCGTCCTCGGCGAAGTGCTGCCGCGCCGCTTCGCGCAACGCCTGTGCGAGCTCTGGCTGCCGGACAAGCCGGTGCGCCAGCTCGACGAGCGCGAACTGCGCGCCGCCGCCGATCTGCTGTCGGCATGGCCACTGGTAGCCAGTGGCACCGAGGGCTACCGCACCGCCGAAGTCACCCTCGGCGGCGTCTCCACCGATCACGTGTCGTCCTCGACGATGGAATCACGCCGGGTGCCGGGCCTGTACTTCGTCGGCGAAGTCCTGGACGTCACCGGCTGGCTGGGCGGCTACAACTTCCAGTGGGCCTGGGCTTCGGGCCACGCGGCTGGCGCGGTGGCTTAGAGGCGGGGATTGGGGATTCGGGATTGGGGATTCGCAAAGGCGACATTGCTCCTACATCCCCAATCCCGAATCCCCAATCCCCGCCCCACATGGACGCCACCGCACCCGATCATGTATTAAACCCCCTCTCCGGGAGTCCTGAATGCAGAACGGCAAAGACCTCACCCTCCGCCTGATGATCGTCGATGACAGCGGCGAGAGCGCCGAGGGCATCGTCACTCAGCTGCGCAACAGCGGCATCGCGGTGCGTCCCGCACGACCGCAGAACCCGGAGGAAATGGCGACGATGCTCGGCGCGCAGATCGATCTGGTGCTCGCGGCCCGTTCCCACGCCATCCCGATGCCGGCCCTGCAGCAGCACATCGCGGCCAGCGGCAAGGACGTCCCGTTGATCCTGCTCACCGACCATGTCGACGAGAACGAGTGGGTCGAGGCCGCCGCGCACGGAGTGCGCGCGATCGCGCTGCGCCAGCGCCCCGAACACCTGCTGTCGGTGGTCCGCGCCGAATGGACCGACCTGCGCGCGCGTCGCGACCTGCGCCGGATCGAGGCGCAGATGCGCGAGACCGAGCGCCGCTGCGACGCGTTGATCGCCTCCTCGCGCGACCCGATCGCCTACGTCCACGAAGGCATGCACATCCGCGCCAACGACGCCTACCTGGAGATGTTCGGGTTCGAGTCGTTCGAGGACGTGGAAGGCATCTCGCTGCTGGACATGATCGCCCCGCAGCACGTCGAGGGCTTCAAGCAGTTGCTCAAATCGCTGTCCAAGGGCGAGCCGCCGCCGGTGCAGTACAAGCTCGACGCGCGCACGCTGGAAGGCGAGACCTTCCCGGCGACGATGGAATTCGCCACCGCCACCTACGAGGGCGAGGCCTGCATCCAGGTGGTGTTCCGCCGCCGCGAGGAGTTCGATCCGGAACTGGCACGCGAGGTCGAGGAACTGCGCCAGCGCGACCATGTCACCGGCCTGCTCAATCGCCCCACCTTCATGGTCGCGCTGGAGAACGCGGTGGCGCAGGCCAGCCGTGGCGGCCACCAGTCCGGCTTCCTGCTGATCGAGCCCGACCACTACGCCCGCATCCTGCCGGAGATCGGCCTGGACTCGGCCGACGCGCTGGTCGCGGCGATGGCGGCCCATCTGTCCTCGCTGCTGGAGCCGGGCATCACCGCCGCGCGCTTCGGCGAGAACAGCTTCGCCATCCTGATGGAAGGCGACTACCTGCGCGCCACGACGATGGCCGAGCTGATCCGCGAAACCTTCGCCCAGCACGTCTTCAGCATCGGCGAGCGCTCGGCCACGGTCACCGTCAGCATCGGTGGCGTGCAGATCGGCGAGAAGATCGCCAGCGTCGGACAGGTACTCAGCCGCGCCGCCGAATGCGTGCGCTCCAGCGTCGAACTGGGCGGCAACGGTCTGAACATCTTCGACCCCGGCGCAGTCGATCGCGCCGAGGAAGAACGCATCCAGCGCTGGCTTGAATTGCTGCGCGATGCACTGCGTGGCAACGGCTTCCTGCTGCACTACCAGCCGGTACTCAACCTGCAGGGCGAACCGCTGGAGCTTTACCAGGGCTTCCTGCGACTGGAGCGCCACGGCGAGCAGGTGCCGCCGGCGGTGTTCCTCGGCATTGCCGAAGAGCACGGCCTGATCACCGACATCGACCTGTGGGTGGTGGAACAGGCGATCAAGGCGATCGGCGAACGTCAACGCGCCGGCCACGCCACCCACGTGATGGCACGGATCGGCCCGGAATCGTTCGCCGATCCACGCATGGTCACGCTGATCCGCGAACAACTCGCCGCCCAGCGCGTGCCGGGCGAACGGCTGTGGCTGCAGACGCAGGAATCGAAAGTGTTCACCCATCTGAAGAACGCGCAGCAGTTCCTGGCCGCCGCCTCGGCCCTGGGCTGCAAGGTCGGGCTGGAGCAGTTCGGCTCGGGCCTGGATTCGTTCCAGCTGCTGGCACACTTCCGGCCCGGCTTCCTGCGCCTGGACGGCGGCATCAGCGCCGATGTGGCGACCAGCAAGGAAAGCCAGGACAAGATCCGCGAGATCACCAGCCGCGCAGGCAGCGCAGGCATCATCACGATCACCGAATTCGTCGCCGACGCCGCCTCGATGAGTGTGCTGTTCAGTGCCGGCGTGGACTACGTGCAGGGTGATTTCGTTGCCCCGGCAGGACCGGCGATGAACTTCGAGTTCTGAGCAGGGCCGATGCCCTCGCAGAGCCGAGCAAGCTCGGCTGAGGCGTTACCTGGAAAGCCCCAGCCGAGCAAGCTCGGCTCTACAAGCCTTCCATTCCCGGATAAGCAAAGGGCCCGCGATCGCGGGCCCTTTGAGGTTCCAGACTTTCGAGATTCAGACCACGGTGCCGTTGGCGGCACGCAGCGCGGCGATGCGCTCGGCCAGCGGCGGATGGCTCAGGAACAGCTTGCGCAGACCCTCACCGATGCCGCCGGCGATACCGAACGCGGCCACCTGGGTCGGCAGCGTGCTCTGGCCGTGGTTGAGCGACAGCCGCTCCAGCGCCGAGATCATCTTCTGCCGGCCCGCCAGCTGCGCACCACCGGCGTCGGCCCGGTACTCGCGGCGACGCGAGAACCACATCGCGATCATGGTCGCGAACAGGCCGAATACCATCTCCAGCACGAACACGATGATGTAGTAGGCAAAACCACGGCCACCACCCTCGCGGTTGCCGGACATCGCGTTGTCCACCACGCCGCCGACCACACGCGCCAGCACGATCACGAAGGTGTTGAGCACGCCCTGCAGCAGCGCCATCGTCACCATGTCGCCGTTGGCGACGTGGCTGATCTCATGGCCCAGCACCGCTTCGGCCTCGTCTTCGCTCATGTTCTGCAGCAGGCCGGTGGATACCGCCACCAGCGCGTTGTTGCGGTTGGCACCGGTGGCGAAGGCGTTGATCTCCGGTCCTTCGTACACCGCCACTTCCGGCATGCCGATGCCGGCGGCCTGGGCCTGGCGGCGCACGGTCTCCAGCAGCCAGCGCTCGGTCTGGTTGCGCGGCTCGGTGATGACCTGCGCGCCGGTGGAGCGCTTGGCCATGAACTTGGACATCAGCAGCGAGATCAGCGAACCGCCGAAGCCGAAGATGGCCGCCATCACCAACAGACCGCTCATCTGGCCTGAGTTCACACCCAGCAGCGACATCACCACGCTGGCGAGAATCAGCACCGCGAAGTTGGTGGCAAGGAAAAGGGCGATACGGGTGAACATGGAAGCGCTGGCTCCGCACTGAATGAAGGAAGGTTCGTCGAATCTGCGGTGTGTCAGGCTTGAAATCAAGCCGAAACCTGACTGACGATTCAGCAGATCATGACTTCTTCTTCATATCGCGGCCGGTTCGCGCCTTCGCCGACCGGCCCGCTCCATCTCGGCTCGCTGCTGGCGGCACTCGGCAGTTGGCTGCTGGCCCGCCAGGCCGGCGGTGAATGGTGGGTGCGGATCGAAGACATCGACCCGCCGCGCGCGGTCAGCGGGGCCGCCGAGGCGCAGTTGCGCACCCTGCATGCATTCGGGCTGCACCCGGACGGTCCGGTGCTGCGGCAGAGCGACCGCCATGCGCTGTATCGGGACGCGCTCGATACGCTGCTGCAACGCGGGCTGGCCTTCCGCTGCGGTTGCAGTCGCAGCGATCTGGCGGCGGCCGGCGGCATCCACCATGACTGCCTCGAACATCCGCCACGCGAGCAACAGGCGCTGCGCCTGCATGTCCCGCCGGCATCCCGGATCCGCTTCGTCGACGGCCTGCAGGGGCCGATCGAGCAGGACGTGCATGCCGAGGTCGGCGATTTCGTGCTGCGCCGCAGCGACGGCCACTGGGCCTACCAGTTGGCAGTGGTCGTGGACGATGCCGAACAAGGCATCACCGACGTGGTGCGCGGTGCCGACCTGCTGGATTCCACGCCGCGCCAGATCCTGCTGCAACATGCGCTCGACCTGCCGCAACCGCGCTACCTGCACCTGCCGCTGGTGCTGGACGCCACCGGCCACAAGCTGTCCAAGTCGGAGGCGGCGTTGCCGCTGGATGACACCGATCCCCTGCCCGCGCTGCGTCGCGCCTGGGCTTGCCTGGGCCAACCGGTCGAGGTCCTCCCCCGCCATGGCCCCGTCGAGGAAATGCTGCGACAGATGTCGCAGCATTTCCGGCCCGAACGGATTCCGCGCGAACCGCAGCATCCGTAGGAGCGGCGTCAGCCGCGATGAGACTTTCCCACTTGAATCCCCGCACCTGGATGTGCGGGCTCTTGCAGAGGGATCTGCATGAAAGCCTCGTCGCGGCTGAAGCCGCTCCTACGAATCATCGATCCAGCCTAGAATTGTCGGCCCCACCTCGCTTTGCCCGGAGCATCCCTGCATGACATCCCGCGTCGTACTGGTCACCGGCGGTACCGGCGGCATTGGCACCGCCATCTGCAAGCGCCTGGCCGACCAGGGACACAAGGTCGCCACCAACTACCGCAGCGAGGAAAATGCGCAGCAATGGCAGCGCCGGATGCAGGCGGACGGTTATGAGATCGCGCTGTTCCGCGGCGACGTCGCCTCGCCGGAGCATGCACGGCTGCTGATCGAAAGCGTGGAGGCCAGCCTCGGCCCGATCGAGGTGCTGGTCAACAACGCCGGCATCACCCGCGACACCACGTTCCACCGGATGAGCCCGGAGCAATGGCATGAGGTCATCAACACCAACCTCAACTCGGTGTTCAACGTCACCCGTCCGGTCATCGAAGGCATGCGCAAGCGCGGCTGGGGCCGGATCATCCAGATCAGTTCGATCAATGGCCTGAAGGGCCAGTACGGCCAGGCCAACTACGCCGCCGCCAAGGCCGGCATGCACGGTTTCACCATCTCGCTGGCACGCGAGAACGCCGCGTTCGGCATCACCGTCAACACCGTTTCGCCCGGCTACGTCGCCACCGACATGGTGATGGCGGTGCCCGAGGAAGTGCGCGCCAAGATCATCGCCGACATCCCCACCGGCCGCCTCGGCAAACCGGAGGAAATCGCCTACGCAGTGGCATTCCTGGTCGCCGAAGAGGCCAGCTGGATCACCGGCTCCAACCTCGACATCAACGGCGGCCACCACATGGGGTGGTGAACATGGGGGCGGGATTCGCTGCAACACGCTGAAATCGTGGTGGATTCCGTGCTGCGCAGCATTCCAGCAACGGAATCCGCCATCACTCCCTGGCATATGTCTGTTGCAAGCGGTGTTGCGCTGCGCCATCCTGAGCACCTGACCGTCACGAGTAACCGCTCCATGGCTGGACTGCGCATCATCAAGAAGTACCCGAATCGCCGGCTGTACGACACGGAGATCTCCAGTTACATCACGATCGAGGACGTGCGGCAGCTGATCGTCGACGGCGAGGAATTCGAGGTGCGCGACGCCAAGAGCGGCGAGGACCTGACCCGTTCGGTATTGCTGCAGATCATCGCCGGCCAGGAAGCGGACGGCGAACCGATGCTGTCGACCCAGTTGCTGAGCCAGATCATCCGTTTCTATGGCGACTCGCTGCAGGGCTTCATGGGCAACTACCTGGAGCGCAGCATGCAGGTGTTCCTGGAACAGCAGCAGCAGTTCCGCCAGCAGATGGGCAGCCTGCTCGGCCAGACGCCGTGGGCGATGATGAACCAGCTCACCGAGCGCAACCTGGAGCTGTGGCAGGAGTTCCAGCGCAGCTTCAGCACCGGCGGCTTCGGCCGTCCGACCGGCACCAGCGGCAAGCCCACCCCACCGCCGCCGGGCACCACGACCGGTCCCGCCGCCGGCAAGACCCGCAGCGGCAGCGGCCGCTGAGACACCCCGCCTCCGGGGCGTTCGGACGACGGTCAGCGATCCGTCGGCGCCCCGCTTGGACTCGCGACTTTTCAGGGGAATCTCCCCTCACTCGCCAGGATCCGATTCGTACGCCCTTACGGCTCGTCACCCTCGCGCATGCGGGGATGACGGGTTGCCAAACTTTGCCTCACCGTCGCTGACGCGGTGACGCCCCGATCATCGCGGCCGCCTTGGATTTTTCTGCTGCACATACCGAGCAGATACGCTCCACGGTATAGCCCCGCGCGCGCAGCTTCTCGACCACGCCATCGTCGCCGAGCAGGTGCAGCGCGCCGACCACGACCAGTACGTTGCCGTGCGTGGGTGCCGACTGCAGCATCTGTTCGAGTTTCGGCACCCAGCGGTCGTTGCGTTCGACGTTGATGCTGCGATACAGCGCCGGGTAGTGCCGACGCATGTCCTGCGCCATGTCCTTCCACAGCCGTTCGGCGTCGCCGCGTCGCCAGGCGTCGTGCAGGCGCTGGATCTGGCCGTCTTCCCCACCGGCATCGTCGAGGGCCTCGGCCAGCATCTGCCGCTGCTCCTCCGGGGTCATGCCGGCAAGCATCGTGATCTGTTCCTCGGCGCGTTCCAGCCCGGTCGCCGGCTTGCCCGCCTTGAGCGCCAGCTCCATGAAGTGCCGGTCCAGTCCGAGCGCCGGATCCATGCCCTGATCCGCCATCGCCGCGATGCTGACGGTCAGCCCGACGAACCACGGCTGATAGACCTTCAACGCCTCCACTTGCATGCCGTGGCTCGCGGCGAAACCCTGCAGCTTGCGCCAGGTCGGCGCATCCAGTTCCTGTTGCAACGATGAGCCGTCCTGGCGCCGCCCGGCCTGCATCATCTTGCGCCCGAGGTCGGGCGAGTTGACCTCATCCGGCGCCAGTTCGAATACCAGCCTGCGCACATCGGCGAAGGCGCGATCGACGTCGGGCGACAGCGGATAGTCGTCGGGCTTGAGCAGATGGAACGAGCCGAGCAGGTACAGGTGCGCATCGCCCTTGCTGACCTTCCACAACAACGGCACCGGCGCCTGGCGCGGAGCGGCTTCTGCCTGCGCAACAGCCGGCAACAGTCCAGCTACCAGCCACAGCAGCAGGCTCAGCCACACGAAAGGCAGCCCGCGGCGATGTTTGCCGAAGCGCTCCCGACGAAACACCGCCGCCATCGACATCAACACCTCCTCACGCGGTACGGCATGCGTCATGGCGTGCCGGTTCCGTCGCTGCTCGGGTGGTGGTAGTTCTTCTCGCCTGCGGTCACCAACAGGTCGAGACGATTTTCCGGCGGCGGCAGCGGACAGGTCGCGAACGGTGTGAACGCGCACGGCGGGTTATAGGCACGATTGAAGTCGAGCACCACGTTGCCTTGCGCATCCGGAGCGCCGGCATCGATGAAGCGCCCGGCCGGATAGCTGCCGTGACCGCTGGTGCGGTCCGCGAACACGATGAACAGTTCGCGCCCCGGCTCGCCGATCGCTTCCAGCCGGTAGGTCTTGCCGTCCTTCTCGAACTCGACCGCGCCGGCGTTCGGCTGCTCGGTGGTGATACCGACGATGTCGACGATCGGAATGGTCTTGTCGGCCTCGTTGGGCACGAAACGCGCCTTGATCCGCCAATCTGGATCGGTTGGCCAGTATTCCAGCCCGGCGAAATGCACGCGTGCATCGGCATCGGCATGGCGCACCCGCAGCGCGCGTCGATCGCCACGCTGGATCAGCGTGAGCTGGCCCTTGCCGTCGTCGAAATCGATCCGGGTCGGGCTCTCGTCGCGGTCGCTGTAGAAACGGATGCGACCGGTCAGCGGCTTGCCGTCCACCGTCAGCGCGACATTCTTCTCGGGCGTGAACCAGACCTGGTCGCCGTCCACCGAGACCATGCCCATCTTGGCCGGTCCGACCGCCAGGCGGATACCGCTGTCGGGGCTGCTGCCGATGTAGTGCGCCTTCAATTCCAGCCAGTGCAGGCCGACCAGGCTGGTCCAGCCGTCCGGCTTGCGCAGCTCCTCCAGACGCTGCTCTCGCCAGGCCAGGTTGTCGGCGAGGAACGGCTTGTCCATCGCTACCGCCGGCTTCGCTGCTTGCTGCGCGCCATCACGGCCACAGCCGGCCAGCGCCAGCGCTGCGAGCAGGCCCACGCTGCATCCCCTGATCCATCGCTTCATCGATGCCACCTGCATCATCACCGCCCCCTGAGGAACCAGCGGTCGATTTCCGCCAGCGTGAAACGCGCCCAGGTCGGGCGCCCGTGATTGCACTGGCCGGAGCGTTCGGTCGCTTCCATGTCGCGCAGCAGCGCGTTCATTTCCGGCACCGTCAACCGCCGATTGGCGCGCACCGCGCCGTGGCAAGCCATTGTCGAAAGCAGTTCGTCGCGCGCACTCGCCACGCGCCGGCTCTGGCCGTGCTCGCGCAGGTCGCCGAGCACGTCGCGCAGCAGCGCCTCCGGCTCGGCGTTGGCGAGCAGCGCCGGAATGCTGCGCACATGCAGCGAGCCAGGGCCACTGCGGGTCACCTCGAAGCCAAGCAGCGACAACGTTTCCGCCTCGCGCTCGGCGACGTCGGCCTCGCGCTCACCGACCGCCAGCGTGATCGGCACCAGCAATGGCTGCGCACGCAGGCCGATGCCGTCATGCGCGCTCTTGAGCCGCTCATAGCCGATGCGTTCGTGCGCGGCGTGCATGTCGACGACGATCAATCCCTCGGCGTTCTCGGCCAGGATGTAGATGCCGTGCAACTGCGCGATCGCGTAACCCAGCGGTGGCACGCCACTGCTCTCGCTGGTGGGCGGCAGGCCGACCTGGCCGACACCGATGCCGGGCAGCGCGGCGGCCATCGCGTCGTCGGAAGACGGGCTTCCTGACGGCGCATACAGCGCCGCATATGCGGCCGGGGCCTCGGCCACGCGCAGGCCGAGCGGCGATTGCGTCCGCCACTCCGGCAATGCCGACGAAGACGATCCGATCGCCGGGTATGCCGATGGCGCCGCGAACGTCGAGTCCACCGTATTTGCTGCGTTGGCCACGACCGGCGTGGTACCGGCACGCGTCTGCGCCAACGCGTTCTGCAGAGTGCGATAGACGAAATCGTGGATCAGCCGCGCGTCGCGGAAACGCACCTCGTGCTTGGCCGGATGCACGTTGACATCGACCCGGGTCGGATCCAGTTCCAGGAACAGCACGTAGGCCGGCTGGCGGCCGTGATAGAGCACATCGCCATAGGCCATTTTGACCGCATGGGCGACGCTGCGATCGCGCACCGAGCGGCCGTTGACGTACAGGTACTGCTGGTCGGCGCTGGCGCGCGAGTAATGCGGCTGCGCGATCCAGCCATGCAGGCGCAACCCGGCGCCGCTGTGGTCCACGCGCAATGCCTGGCTGGCGAAGTCCTCGCCCAGCGTCTCGCCCAGGCGCGTGTCCGAATACAGATCGCCCGGCTTGTAGCGGCGCGACGGCTTGCCGTTGTGCGAGACGCGCAGTTCGACATCCGGCCGCGCCAGCGCCAGCGAACGCAGCCATTCCTCGATGTGGCCCAGCTCGGTGCGCTCGGCGCGCAGGAACTTGCGCCGCGCCGGCACGTTGTAGAACAGCTCACGCACTTCGACCGTGGTGCCCTGCGCATGCGCGCGCGGCGCAACCTCGCCCAGCTTGCCGCCCTCGACCTGCAAGGCCGCGCCGTGCTCGTCATCCGAGCGGCGCGAGGCCAGGGTGAAACGGCTGACCGAGGCGATCGACGGCAGCGCTTCGCCGCGGAAACCGAGCGTCGCCACCGACTCCAGGTCGTCCAGCGAGGCAATCTTGCTGGTGGCATGCCGCGACACCGCCAGCGGCAGCTCCTCCGGCGCGATGCCGCCGCCGTTGTCGCGGATGCGGATCAGGCGTACCCCGCCCTCCTCCAGCTCGATATCGACGCGGCTGGCACCGGCATCGAGCGCGTTCTCGACCAGTTCCTTGACCACCGAGGCGGGTCGTTCGACCACTTCGCCGGCGGCGATCTGGTTGATCAGGATTTCGGGCAGTTGGCGAATGCTCATTGCACGCTGTCCTCGTCACGAAACAGCGCGATGGGCGGGAGCAAGGCTGAGGGAAAAACAGGCATCGGCACGGCACTCGGCGCGTGGCGCCGTCATACGGGAATCGACTGGGGATGATAGCGCGCCATGCCGCCTTTCCCTTCTCCCGCTTGCGGGGTGAAGGGAACAAACCAGACCTCAAAGCGACGTTAGCGGCTGCCGCCAGCGACCGTACCGGCCGCCGCATCCGCCTCGGCCTGCGCGCGCGCGGCGTACAGCGTGCCCGGCGGCGGCTGGCGGGTGAAGAAGGTATTGACGCCGTCCAGCACCGCGCTGGCCAGCTTGCGCTGGTAGGTCGGGTCGATCAGGCGGCGCTCTTCGTCCGGATTGGAGATGAAGGCGGTTTCGACCAGCATCGCCGGCATGTCGGAGGTGCGCAGCACCGCGAAGTTGGCGCGCTCCAGGTGCGGCTTGTGGTTGTTGCCGATGTCCTTGAGCCCGGTCAGCACATGCCCGGCCGCATCCTCGGAGGCCTTCATGTGGCCGCTCTGGGCCAGGTCGATCAGCACGTTGGCGAGGGTGTCCTCGGTCTGCTGCAGGCGCACGCCACCGACCAGATCGGCAGCGTTCTCCTTGTCGGCCAGCCAGCGCGCGCGCTGCGAGGAGGCGCCCTTGGTCGAGAGCACGTACACCGACGAGCCGCTGGCGCTGCGGTTCTCGGCGGCATCGGCGTGGATCGAGATGAAGATGTCGGCACCGGCGGCACGTGCCTTCCGGGCCCGCAGTGGCAGCGGAATGAACACGTCGCTGTCGCGGGTCAGATAGGCCTTCAGGCCGGGCGTGGCGTTGACCTGACGCGCCAGCTCGCGCGCCACCGCCAGGGTGACGTCCTTCTCGCGCTTGCCGGTCGGGCCGATCGCGCCCGGATCCTGGCCGCCATGACCCGGGTCGATCGCGACCACCAACGGCCGCATCCCGGCTTTCATCTTCACCCGCGCCGCCGCGCTCGGCATCACCGGGCGCGGTGCGAGTTCGGTATCGCTCGCTTCGTCGCCACCGGCCTCGGCCACTACCGGCTTGGCCGGGGTGTTCATGGCCATGCTGCTGCCGTTGAGGATCGCGGCCGCGGATGTGCTGGTCGTGGCTGCGACCGTCGGCGACGGCCCGAGCGTCGTGGTCACGACAGCCGGCGCAATCGGCGCAGAAGAAGGATTCTGACTGGATGCCGCAGGCGGCGGCACCGTAACCGTCGGCACGGTCGCTGCACGCGTCACGGCCGCGGTCAGCGCCGACGTCGCGCGTGCCGCCTCGGCGCGGGCGTCGGGCGTGGCGACAGGCGGAGCGGCTGCCGGTTGCGATTCGTTACGGACGACGTTGGTCGCGGCGGACCCGGCCTCGCCCGGCCACTCGATCACCAAGGTCGAGCCGTCACCGGTGCGCAGCATCTGCGGCTTGAACGCGACCACGCTGCCGGCGAGGTCGAACACCACGCGGAACGTACCCGGCACCGGTTGGCCGGTGCGCACGGCGGTGACCACACCACCGGCCGCAGGCATCCTGAGACCACGCGCCGCCGAGGAATCGGGGAAATCCACCACCAGCCGGTTCGGGCCGGCCAGGGAAATGGTCTTGTAGCCGCCGGCGCCGGCCAGCTGGATTTCGGCGCGGGTGCCGGTAGCACCGTTGCTGAGCGACACATCGCGGATTTCGCCCGCATCTGCGCTCAAAGCCGTCGCGCCAAGGGCAGCGACAAGCGCAAAAACGATGAATTGGCGATTCCCCTGGCTCATAAGGCCGGATTCAATCACCGGATCGCGTTAATTGCAAATGTTTTCCCTTAATAATCCGTAACCTGCCCAACTTTCCTAGTGTCAGCCGGCAGCAATGGCCTGCAACTGGGGGGCGGCGAGCAGGCGCTCGACCCATTGCCGCCCGATTTCGCTCTCCGCGAGCAGCCCCAGTTGCCGGCCCTCGCCCGCCACCGCCAGCCGCACGGTCAGGTCCACCGGCGGCAGCGCGCCGGCACCGCGTTCGGGCCATTCGACCAGCCAGAGATTGGCCACGCCTTCGTCCAATCCCAGGAAATCCAGCTCGCCAGCGGCCCCGAGCCGGTACAGATCCAGGTGCCAGGCTTCGCCGCCCTCGGCCAATGGATAGCGTTCGACCAGCGTGTAGGTCGGGCTGCGGATCGTGCCCTGAACCCCCAGCGCGCGCAGCAGGGCGCGCGCCAGCGTGGACTTGCCGGCACCGAGGTCACCCTGCAGTTGCACCACCGCCTGCGCCGGCCGGGTGGCGGCCAGCAGCGCGCCCAGTTGCTCGGTGGCCTCGGACGAGGAGAGGAAACCTTCGATCATCCACGCACTCCAGCATTGGCGAGCCGCCGCAACTCGGGCAGCAGGTCGGTGGGAAGCAGGCCGCGTTCGCCCTGCACGGCTGCCGCGTCGCCCGCGCAGGCGTGCAGCAGCGCGCCGAGGGTGGCGGCCTCGAATGGCTCCAGGCCACCCGGCGACGCATGCCCCTGTGCGATCAACGCGGCGATCACGCCGGTCAACAGGTCGCCCATGCCGCCCACCGCCATGCCCGGATTGCCAGCAGCGATGATCCGCGGCGTGCGATGCGGAGCGGCGATGATCGTGCCGGCCCCCTTCAGCACCACCACGGCGTCGAAGTGCCCGGCCAGCGATTGCGCTGCCGCCACGCGATCACACTGGACCTCCGCGGTCGAAATACCCAGCAGGCGCCCCGCCTCGCCCGGATGCGGGGTCAGCACCGCGCTGGGGACCGGCCGCGGCGAAGCGGCCAGCAGGTTGAGGGCATCGGCATCGATCACTTGCGGTTTGCCTGAAGCCAGCGCCAGTTGCCACAGCCCATGCGCCCAGTCGTCCTGCCCCAACCCCGGCCCGATCGCCACCGTATCGGCGACAGCCAGCAATGGGGGGAGGTCTGCGCCATCCTCGATCGCACGTGCCATCACTTCCGGACAGCGCGCCAGCAGCGGTGCGACGTGGCACGCACGGGTAGCGACAGCGACCAGTCCGGCCCCGCTACGCAGCGCCGCCTCGGCAGTGAGCATCACCGCGCCGCCGGTGCCCTCATTGCCGCCGATGCACAACACGCGCCCGGATTCGCCCTTGTGGGTATTGAGCCGGCGCGGCGGCAGATCGGCCAGTGCGGCCGCATCCCATGACTGTGCACGCGGCGTCATCGCTTCGATCGCCGACACCGGCACATCGAGCCGATGCAGAACCCGTTCGCCGACGTATTCGAGCGCATCGCCGGTGTACAGCCCCAGGTGCGGCACGATGAACTGCAGGGTCAGTTGCGCGTGGATCGCCACTCCCGGCGCCACGCCGTGCTCAGCGTCGATGCCGCTCGGCACATCCAGCGCCAGCACCGGCACGCCAGCCTGGTTGATCGCTTCGATGAAGGCCGCGCTGGCCTCGTCCGGCGCACGATTGAGGCCGATGCCGAACAGCGCATCCACCAGCACCTCGGCATCGCCGAGTTCACATGGGAACAGCTCGACCTGACCACCGACGGCGAGATAGTCGGTGCAGGCACGTTGGGCGGTGTCGGACCCCGGCCCGCGCTCCGGCAGGTGCACCACGCGCACGCGGCGGCCGGCCCGATGCAGCAGCCGCGCCAGCACATAGCCATCGCCGCCGTTGTTGCCGGTGCCGCAGGCGATCACGATCCGCCGTGCATGTGGCCAGCGCGCCAGCAGCAGCTCGAACGCCGCCGCGCCGGCTCGTTGCATCAGTACGTAGGGATCGCCACCGAGCAGCACAGTGGCCTGCGCGTCGATCATGCGCGCGGCGGCGGTGTCGTGAAGGTCTAGCGGCTCGAACATGGCGGGATTCTACGGCGAGTTGCGTTGAGCAGTGATCTTGTGGGAGGGACTTCAGTCCCGATGCTTTACCGGTACTGCCCATCGGGACTGAAGTCCCTCCCACAAAAGACCCATCACATCGAACGGTGGGACGACTTCATGGAAGTCGCCCATACCGAACGCGGACAAAGCCATATTCTCAAGCGGATCCTTCGCAAGAAGCCTGCACATCCCCGTGCGAGGATCAGTAAGCTGCGCGCATGTCCGCCGCACTTGCCAACGCCGATCCGTACCGCGCCGCCGCGCGCATCCGTGCGCTTGCGCGCGAGGCCGGCTTCCAGCGTTGCGGGATCACCGGCATCGAGCTGGGCGAGGACGAGGCGCACCTGCGCACCTGGCTGGCCGAGGGCCTGTACGGAACCATGCACTGGATGGCCCAGCACGGCGACAAGCGCGCGCGTCCGCACGAACTGGTGCCGGGCACGTTGCGGGTGCTCTCGGTCGGGCTCGACTACGGCCGCAAGGACGATACGCAGGCCTGGAACACCCTGGCCGACGGCGAGCGCGCTTACGTGGCCCGCTACGCGCTCGGTCGCGACTATCACAAGCTGATGCGCAACCGCCTGCAGAAACTCGCCGAGAAGGTGCAGGCCGAGATCGGCCCGTTCGGCCATCGCGTGTTCGTCGATTCGGCACCGGTGCTGGAACGCGCGCTGGCCCGCAACGCCGGCCTCGGCTGGATAGGCAAGCACACCTGTCTGATCGATCGGCATGGCGGCTCATGGTTCTTCCTCGGTGAGATCTACCTCGACCTGCCACTGCCGATCGATACGCCCGCCACCGCACACTGTGGCACCTGCACGCGCTGCATCGACATCTGCCCGACCCAGGCGATCGTCGCCCCGCAGCGGCTCGATGCACGCCGCTGCATCGCCTACCTGACCATCGAGCACGACGGCGCGATCCCGGAAGACATGCGCAAGCCGATCGGCAACCGCATCTTCGGCTGCGATGACTGCCAACTGGTATGCCCGTGGAACAAGTTCGCACAGCGCACCGACGAACCCGATTTCCGCGCCCGCAACCGGCTCGACGAGGCGACGTTGCCGGAGCTGTTCGCCTGGGACGAAGACGAGTTCCTGAGCCGCACCGAAGGCAGCCCGATCCGCCGCAGCGGCCACGAGCGCTGGCTGCGCAATATCGCAGTGGCGCTGGGCAATGCGCCGTCGACACCGGCGGTATTGGAGGCACTGGCCGCGCGCCGCGAATATCCCTCGGCGCTGGTACGCGAACATGTGCAGTGGGCACTGGCGCAGCATGCGCCAGGTTTGTAAGCCGAGCTTGCTCGGCTCTACGGGACTCATTTGAATCCCCACACATGGAGGCGCGGGCTGTTGCAGAGGGATCTGCTCGAAAGCCCCATCGCGGCTGATGGCCCTAGACCACCCGGAGCCGCTCCTACGACGCAAGGTCGGCGATAATCCGGCGATGCCTGCCCGCGACGATCAGATCCTCACCCCGAGCCAGCTCAATACGCTCGCCCGCGACCTGCTCGAAGGCGCGTTCCCGCTGGTGTGGGTGGAGGGTGAGCTCGGCAACGTCACCCGCCCCTCGTCGGGACACCTGTACTTCACCCTGAAGGACGCACGCGCCCAGGTGCGCTGCGCGATGTTCAAGCCCAAGAGCCAGTGGCTGAAGTTCCAGCCGCGCGAAGGCTTGCGCGTGCTGGCGCGCGGCCGGCTCACGCTGTACGAAGCGCGCGGCGACTACCAGATGGTGCTCGATCACCTGGAAGAAGCCGGCGAAGGCGCCCTGCGCCGCGCCTTCGAACAACTGCGCGCGCGCCTGGAAGCCGAAGGCCTGTTCGATCCGGCGCGCAAGCGCGAACTGCCCGCGCACGTACGCCGATTGGCGGTGATCACCTCGCTGACCGGCGCAGCGGTGCGCGACGTGCTCAGCGTGCTGGCGCGGCGCTTTCCGATGCTCGAGGTGGAGCTGCTGCCGTCGCTGGTGCAGGGCGAAACCGCCGCGGCGCAGATCACAGACCTGCTGCGGCGTGCCGATGCCAGCGGTCGCTACGACGTGATCCTGCTCACCCGCGGCGGCGGTTCGCTGGAAGACCTGTGGGCGTTCAACGATGAGCAGCTGACCCGCGCGATCGCGGCTTCCGCCACGCCGGTGGTATCGGCAGTCGGCCACGAGACCGACTTCACCCTGGCCGATTTCGCCGCCGACCTGCGCGCACCGACCCCCTCGGTCGCCGCCGAGCTGCTGGTGCCCGACCAGCGTGAACTGGCGGTGCGTGTGCAGCGCGCGCATACCCGTCTGCTGCAGTTGCAGCGGCACCGGCTCGACCAGGCGATGCAGCGCAGCGATCGCGCCGCGCTGCGCCTCAATGCGCAGAGCCCGCAGGCCCGCCTGCAACTGCTGCATCGTCGCCAGGAAGAAGCACTGCGCCGCCTGCAGGCCCAGCGAGTGCAGTTGTTCGAGCGCCTGCACAGCCGTCTGCAACGTGCTGGTGCAGTACTGCGACTGCACGATCCGGTACGGGAACTGCCACGCCTGCGCCAGCGCCTGCTGGCGGCGAACCCGCAGCCATCGATGCAGCGACGACTGCAGCAGGAATCATTGCGCCTGCGTGGACTGGCACGCTCGCTGGAGGCGATCAGCCCGTTGGCGACGGTGGCGCGTGGCTATTCCATCCTCACCCGTGCCGACGATGGCGAACTGGTGCGTTCACGGCAGCAGGTGCACCCCGGGGAGCGCCTGCACGCGCGGCTCGGCGACGGCACGCTCAAGCTGCGCGTGGAGCCTGAAGATACCTAGGGCAACTCGCTTATATCCCGTTCCCCGTAGGAGCGGCTCTGGGTGGCCTAGGGCCGCTCCTACGGTTCATGGCGTTCGTCATCACTTGATCCGGAAACGCTGCAACCATCGCTGGAGCTCTTGCTGACGAAGCATCAAACCCACTCAGGCATGCATCGCAGTCGTCGGCAATCTGCGCTGCCAACCCTGCAGGATGATCGTCGCCAGCTTGGTCGGGTCGTGATCGAAGTGGTGACCGCCAGGCCGCGCTACCACCTCGATACCGCGCGGTTCGAGTTCAGGGCACAACGAGCCCTTCTCTTCTTCACCGTGGATGCACTGCAGCAGCGCTGGCGGCATCTTCGCCAGTTCCGGCAGGATCGGGGTCTGCTCGGCCTTGTACAGCCCCAGCCAGCCGCCGACACGCACCCTGAAACTGGCGCCATGCGCCAGACCGAGCAGCGAGACGAAGTTCACTTGCTGGCGTTGCGCCTCCGGCAGGCGCTGGTAGGCGAACGGCATCACGTCGGCGCCAAACGAATAGCCCACCAACGCCACGTCATTGACTTGCCAGCGTCGCTGGTACTCGGTCATCACCCGGCCCAGATCGTCGGCGATCTGCTGCGGGGTCTTCTCGCTCCAGAAGTAACGAAGGCTATTCCAGCCCACCACCGACACACCCTGCCGATTGAGTTCGGCGGCGACGCCCTTGTCCAGCTCGCGCCAGCCACCGTCGCCGGACAAGATGATCGCCAGCCGGCTGCTGCCCGGCACATGCATTTCCACCAGCGGCAAGCCGTCCAGCGCATTGCCGTCGGCGGCCGGGAAACGTGCCTCGGCGGTCTGCGCAAGCTGGTCGGCCGACATCGCTGCCGCGACCACCGCAAGCGTCCCCTGCGCCGCCGAAGGTGCCTGCGTGCCACAGCTGATGCGTGACTTCGCGGTGATGTCGTCGATGACGACCGCGCCTGCCAGAACGTCGGAGGCGGCAGCGGCCATCGTCTGCCGGACCAGCAACGCGCCCTCGCCGTCACCGACCAACAGGGGCGGCAGGAAGATATCGACATGCCCGTCGCGCAGCAGGTGCTTGCCGAGGTGCTCGGCGTCGTCGCCAAGACCGGTGCAATCCAGCTTGGCCGCCTCACTCAGGCCATCCAGGTAACGACCCGTGTCGATCACCGCGACCAGGGCACCCGCCTTGACCAGCCGGTGCGCGGCGGCACGGGCCCGATCGGGCGAGGCAGGATCGGGAAACACCAGCACCAGCGCCTTCGGCGTACCCGTCGGATGCAGGATCTCAGGCTGGCCGTAGCGACCGCCGACGGTGTCGTGCACGTGGCGCGCGACCGCGAAGCCGCTGCCGACGATCAGCAGCAACGCGACGACCCACCTGAACACCGTGATCTGCCACTTCATCGGAACCCACCCTGCCCATGCAGCCGATTCGACCCACGATGCCCCAGCCGGTTCCCCGCGTGGCCCATGGAGCCTTCGCAACGGTTATGGGCTGTTAACGCAATTGGAACAAGCTTCAACGACCCGTCAGATGCCACGCACCAGCCGGAAGCCGATCCGGGCGTTGGTCGTGTCCGAGTCCTGCGAGAGCCGCCACGAGGCGCGCGTCTGCTGCGGCGAATTCGCCCAGCTGCCGCCGCGCACCAGGCGTTGCCGGCAACCGGGGTTGAACCACGCCGCGCCATCGGTGGGTGCGCGCCGGTAATTGGAATGCCAGCAGTCGGCCACCCACTCGCTCAGGTTGCCGGCCATGTCGTGCAGGCCCCAGGCGTTGGCGCGGTAACTGGCGACCGGTGCCGGCCCCCAGAAGCCGTCGCCGTAGCCGGTGAAGGCGTTGTTCCAGTGCCGCCCCCCCGGCGAGATGTCATTGCCGCCAGTGAAGTTGCCGGCGTTCTCCGGCGGCGTGCCGGCATTGCCCCACGGATAGCGCCCGCTGCTGCCGGCGCGCAGCGCGTACTCGAATTCGGCCTCGGTCGGCAGTCGGTAATGACGGCCGGTCTGCTCCGACAACCACGCGGCATAGGCCTCCGCATCGCGCACGCTGACGTGCATCACCGGGCTGTTGGGAGCGGCGGCCGCACCGTTGTAGCCGGACTGCCAGTCCACGCCGCTGCGGCGGATGAAGTTGCCGGAACGTTCGTCGTAGACCACCGAGTGTCCACGGCGGGTCGCGCGTGGCCGGGCCTTGGCCTGCTCGACGAAGACGCGGAACTCGGCCACCGTCACCTCGGTGATCGACATCGCAAAGCCACGCTCGAAGCGGACGTAGTGCGCCGGGCGCTCGGCATCGGTGGCGGCCGGGTCGATGTCGCTGGCTCCCATCGTGAATGCTCCGTGCGGCACCACGATCATCTGCGGGCCACGGCCGCCGTTCTGCATGCCATCGGTGAACACCTGGCCGGGACGGAAGCTGCCGTAGTGGATCGCCAGCTCGACCCGCCGGCGCAGATCTGCCACCTGCGGGTCGCCCGGTTCGGCGATGCGCAGGGCTTCACCGAGCTTCTCGCGCGCCGCTTTCAGGCCCGCCGGCGTAGTCAGATCGCGTAGCCCACCATCGTGCAATGCACTGATCTGGGCCTTGCGGATGCCGGCTACACGCAGGCGGGCATCGGTCATCGTCGGCGACGACGTGCGCACCGTAGCGGCCACGCGCAGCCAACGCTGTGCGGCGTCGAAATCGGACACTTCCGCAGCCTGCTCGGCGCGCCGGATCAAGCCGCTCTCCACCGCCGCCAACCCTTGCCGCGCCCGTGCATCGTCCGCATCGAGCTTCAGCGCCTCACGGAAATTGTCGAGGGCACCATTGCCGTCTTCACCGAGACGGCCGGCGCGCACGTCGTCCTCGCCGGCCCGATCGAACGCCAGCACGCGCTGCGCGGTCTCCACACGCCCGAACAGCGCGCGTAC
This sequence comes from Pseudomonas sp. GW821-FHT07E12, assembly GCF_058986605.1. Taxonomy (NCBI): domain Bacteria; kingdom Pseudomonadati; phylum Pseudomonadota; class Gammaproteobacteria; order Pseudomonadales; family Pseudomonadaceae; genus Pseudomonas; species Pseudomonas sp. GW821-FHT07E12. Next base: position 30,016 of record NZ_JBYSVX010000024.1, read on the forward strand.
CCGCGCCTCCTCCGGCTGCAGCGTCAGCGCGACCATTGCCGTCAATCGGGCCCGCTCCAGCGCCTCGCTGGTGTATTCGGGGCGAGCGAGCAGGTCCGCGCCCTGCTCCAGCAGCCGCTGCAGCGCCGTGCGCAGGCCCGAACGCGCTGCGGCATCGTCCGGGGCCAGCGCGCGGATCGCCAGGTACAGCGGGATCGCATCATCGGCCGTCTCGAACAACCGCCCTTCCTTCAGCGCCTGCGCGGCGTGGCGGCGTGCTTCGGGCAGACCGGCCCGGTCCAGCGTCACCGCCGGCGGCTGCCAGCTCGCCACCGATTCGGCGGCGCCTTCGCCGCCGATCGTCACCTGCGGCGCGCTGCCCGGCGCGTCCGGCGTGGTCGCCGCGGCAGGTGGCGGCTCCGGTGCGGAGGACGAAGGCGAACACGCCGCAGCCAGCAACAGCAAGGCGATCAGCACGGAATACGCGACGCGTTTTGGCAACCTTCCTCCTCTTCACCGACGTTGCGCCCGCAGGCCGTCGGCAGGGCTGGGCTATTCTTACCCGCCGAGCCCCACCTTCGCACTCACGGACCTCACGTGCCCCACTGGATCACACAGCCTGCCGACCTCGACGCCTATCTGCAGCGCCGCCCCACCCGCATCGGACTGGATACCGAATTCATCCGCGAGCGCACCTACTGGCCGCAGCTGGCGCTGGTGCAGATCGCGATCGAGGACGACATCCTGCTGGTCGATCCGCTGGCACCGGGCATCGCCGAAGCCCTCAAGCCCTGGCTGACCTCGCCCGACATCGTCAAGGTGATGCACAGCGCCAGCGAGGATCTGGTGGCGTTCAAGTGGACCTGCGGCGTGGTGCCCAGGCCGCTGTTCGACACCCAGATCGCCGCCGCGCTGGCCGGTATCGGTGCCGGCATGGGCTATCAGAAACTGGTCCACGAACTCACCGGCACCCTGCTGGCCAAGGGCGAGACCCGCTCGGACTGGCTGCGCCGCCCGCTCTCGCCCGCGCAGTTGGAATACGCCGCCGACGACGTGCACCACCTGTTCGCGCTGCACGACACGCTGTCGGCGCGATTGCAGGAACAGGGCCGTACCGGCTGGCTGGCCGAAGACTGCGAGCGCCTGCTGGCCACGGTCGAGCACGACGAACTCGAACGCTGGCCGCACGTATCGATGCGCAGCGCGCAGTTCCTGGAGCGCGACGCGCAGTTGCGATTGCTGCGGCTGCTGCGCTGGCGCGACCGCCAGGCCCGCCAGAGCGACAAGCCGCGCAGTTGGATCCTCGACAACGAACTGGCCGTCGCCCTGGCGCGCACGCCGCCCGCCGACGAGGCCGCCCTGCAGCGCCAGCTCGACAAGCTGCCCAAGGCGCCCCGCAAGCTCAACGGCGCGTTGTGGCAGGCCCTGTCCACACCGCTGGACGATGAACAGGACGCACCACAGGCCATCGCCGCCAACGACAGTCACAAGGCCACGCTCAAGCGCCTGCAGGACGCGGTCGCCACACACAGCCGCGAGCTGGCCCTGCCCGACGGCGTCCTGGCCTCGCGCCGCCATCTCGAATCGCTGATCGAGAGCGGCCACTGGCCGGTCCCGCTCGGTGGCTGGCGCAAGCAGCAGCTGGAATCGCGGCTGCTGCCGCTGCTGGCATCCGATCCGACCGCCGGCTGATCGCCTCGGGATCGGATGCCGCCCCGGCAGGCGCCTGTCATTAAATTGACAGATGGCCTGCTGCCGGCGTGTAAACTGGTTAATTTTCCGCCAGCAGCATGGTGCAACTTCCCCGCCGTACGATCCGTGGCCCGACCTTCATCCGCCTGCTCGCGCGCCTGACGGACGTCGACGTTCATCCTCCCAAGCCGCTGCTCTCGCACCGGCTGAGCGAGTGGCTCGACCTCAATCACGCCATCGCGCTGTCCACGGCACTGGAAGGGAGGCCCTCGGTGACGACTTCCGACGGGCCGCCTGCGGGCGGTGCCGGCGAGGTCGAGTGCGCCCGCGTGCGTACCGCGCTGGTCGAGGCCATCGCCGGCGATCGCGCCTTCGATGCCGCTGGCAGCAGCGACATCGTCGATTACGCGTTCTTCCGCCAGCGCCACCTGGCCCTGCAACAGACGATGGATACCAGCATCGGCCAGCTGCGTGGCCGCCTGCGCGACATGCTGGCGCTCGGAACCGCCGACATGGCCCGGCTCGCGGCGGTGGATGCGGCCATGGAGCGGGCGCTGAGCCGACGCGAGTGGACGCTGCTGTCGCGGGTACCGGCCCTGCTCGGCCGACATTTCGAACGCCTGCGCGAGGCGGCGCAGGAAACGCCGGACGACGCGCAGCAAGACACGCCGGCCTCCACCGACACCGCAACGCCCGCGCCCAGCGCGTGGCTGGACACCTTCCGCAAGGACATGCAGGGCGCATTGCTCGCCGAACTGGATGTCCGCCTACAACCGATCGAAGGCCTGCTTGCCGCCCTTCGCACTCACTTCAAAGGCCACAACCCGCTCCATGTTCAGGAAACTGCTTAATCACGCCGTATTTCTCGTCGGACTGGCCGTCGTCGGCTGGATCGGCGCCGGCTATGCCGCCACCAATCCCCTGGCCCTGTCGGTCGCATTGCTGATCGGCGCCTGCTACCTCGCAGGCGGGCTTGAGCTGTATCGCTATCGACAGGCCACCTCCACGCTGGAACGGGCGCTCGACGAGCTGTCCGCACCGCCATCCAGCCTGGGCGCCTGGCTCGATCGCCTGCATCCCAGCCTGCGCAACGCGGTGCGCCTGCGCATCGAGGGCGAGCGCGTCGCGCTGCCGGGGCCGGCGCTGACGCCGTACCTGGTCGGCTTGCTGGTGCTGCTCGGCATGCTGGGCACGCTGCTGGGCATGATGGCCACGCTCAGGGGCACCGGCATCGCACTGGAAAGCGCCACCGACCTGCAGGCAATCCGCGAATCCCTGGCCGCACCGGTCAAGGGCCTGGGCTTCGCGTTCGGCACCTCGATCGCCGGCGTCGCCAGCTCCGCCATGCTCGGGCTGCTGTCCGCGCTGTGCCGGCGCGAGCGGCTGCAGGCGGCGCAACGGCTGGACCTGAACATCGCCACCACCCTGCGCGTCCACTCGCAGGTCCACCAGCGCGAGGAAACCTTCAAGCTGCTGCAGCAGCAGGCCGAACTGATGCCGACGCTGGTCGATCGCCTGCAAGCGATGGCAAGCACGCTCGAACAACAGGGCCAGGCCGCCAACGAGCGTCAACTCGCCAGCCAGGAAGCCTTCCACGCCAGGACCGAGGCCGCCTACGCCAAGCTGGCGTCTTCGATGGAGCAGTCGTTGCAGCACAGCGTCGCCGAGAGCGCCCGCGCCGCCAGCGCCGCACTGCAACCGGTCGCCGAGGCCACGATGGCCGCCATCACCCGCGAGACCGCCACGCTGCACGAGAACGTCACCCACGCCGTGCAGCGGCAACTGGACGGCCTGTCGAGCGGCTTCGAGACCTCCACCACGACCGTTGCGGACATCTGGCAGCAGGCGCTGGCCGGCCACACGCGTGCCAACGAGACCCTCGCCCAGCATCTGCACGCCGCACTGGATCGTTTCACCGAAACCTTCGAACACCGCTCGGCCGGCCTGCTGGAAGGCGTTTCCACTCGCCTGGACACCACTGCCGACGGCATCGCCGAGGCCTGGCGCCAGGCGCTGTCGCAGCAGCAAGACCTCAACGGCAAGCTGACCGCCCACCACCAGCAGACGCTGACTTCGGCTGCAGCCACCATCGAGCAGCATTCGACTGCGCTGGTTCGCAGCGTGGACCAATCGCACGCGGAGCTGCAGGCGACGCTGGCGTCGCAGGATCAGCAACGGCTGGCGACCTGGGCCGAGACGCTCGGCGCGATGACCTCGGCCCTGCGCAGCGATTGGGCACAGGCCGGCGAACATGCCGCAAGCCGTCAGCGCGACATCTGCGACACCCTCGCCCAGACCGCACGCGACATCACCGCGCAAGCACAGGCGCACGCCGCCGACACCATTGCCGAGATTTCCCAGTTGGTGCAGGCCGCTTCCGAAGCGCCCAAGGCCGCCGCCGATGTCGTCGCCGAACTGCGCCAGAAGCTCTCCGACAGCATGGCCCGCGACACCGCGTTGCTGGAGGAACGCAACCGCCTGATGGCCACGCTGGAAACCCTGCTCGGCACCGTCAGCCACGCCGCCACCGAGCAGCGCACCGCCATCGACGCGCTGGTCGCGACCTCGGCAGACCTGCTGGATCGCGTCGGCACCCGCTTCAGCGATCGCATCGAGACCGAGGCCGGCAAGCTCGACACCGCCACCGCCCAGGTCACCGCCGGCGCCGTCGAGGTTGCGAGCCTGGGCGAGGCGTTCGGCAGCATCGTCCAGCAGTTCGGCAAGTCCAACGACAAGCTGGTGGCGCGCCTGCAACGCGTCGAGAGCGTGCTGGACAAGTCGCTCACGCGCAGCGACGAACAACTCGCCTACTACGTGGCACAGGCCAGGGAAGTGATCGACCTGAGCGTGCTGGCGCAGCGGCAGATCATCGAGGAACTGCAGCAGCTGGCCGGCCAGCGCACGGCCGCCGGAGCCGAAGCCGAATGAGCATGGACATCGACGGCGACGCCGAATCGACGACGCCGGTCTGGGCCGCCTTCGGCGATCTGATGTCGGTGCTGCTGGGCGCTTTCGTGCTGATCCTGGTCGGCGTCATCGGCATGCAGATGCAGCTTTCCAGCAAGCTCGATGAGGAGATCAAGCAGCGCCGGATCGAGGCGCAGCGCCGCCAGACCCTGGAGCAGGCGCTGGCCGGGCCGCTGGCCGCCGGACGGGTGACACTCGTCGATGGCCGCATCGGCATCCGCGGCAGCGTGCTGTTCGCGCTGAACTCCGACCAGTTGCAGCCGGAAGGCCGCGACGTGCTCAAGAGTCTGGCCGGCCCGTTGACCGGCTATCTCAAGGCGCGCGATGAAATCCTGATGGTCAGCGGCTTCACCGACGACCGGCAGGTGCGCGACAGCAACCGCCAGTTCGCCGACAACTGGGAGCTGTCGGCCGAACGTGCGTTGACCGTGACCCGCGCATTGATCGCCGAAGGTGTTCCCGCCACTTCGGTGTTCGCGGCCGCGTTCGGCTCCGAGCAGCCGGTGGCCGCGAACACCGACGAAGACGGCCGCGCGCGCAACCGACGCGTGGAGATAGCGCCGATTCCGAAGCCAAAGCAGACGGCCACGACGGCTCATGAGCAGTAGCGACACCCCCGCCCAGACGCAGCTGATCGATACCTGTCGCGAACAGGGTGCCGATCGCATCGACCCGACCCGCTTCTATTTCATCGAAGCGCTGCAACGACGTGCGGCGGAGCATCGCGGTGAAGCGCGACGCATCCTGGATGATCGACTGTCCCAACTGATCAAGGCCCATGCCGGTGATCTCGAAACAAGCGCATTCGCCGCCGGTGATCGCGATGACGACGCGACAGCCAACGCCCGCAAGGGAACGCTCGGCGATCTGCTCGACTACGCCACCCGCCAGGCGACGGCCCAGGCTGGCGATCTCGATACCGACGACACCACCCCACGCGACACCTACCCCGAGCTGGCCGCACTCGACGACTTCAGGAGCCTCTGGTCCAGGCTGCAGACCGAAAACCAGATCCGGCAATCGCTGGAGCAGGATCCCACCGACGCCGGCCCGCTCAACTCCGGCAGGCTCGTGCACCGCTCACTCACACTGATGCGCGAGTTGTCGCCCGGTTATCTCCGGCAGTTCCTGTCGTATGTCGACACCCTGTCATGGATGGAACAGATGACCGACGGCGGCGCCTTGCCGGCCAGGGAAGCCCCCCGCCCCGTCAATTCCAAGAAGCGCCCCCGGAGCAACCGCTCCACGTGACTCGGCCGGCGTCCCGGCACGCGCTTGGCACACGCGGCTTGCCCAGGGCGCTATTGGCTTCCACCCCGCCATCAGGCTAGAATCCCCGCCTCGTGTGGGGCGGTAGCTCAGCTGGGAGAGCGTCGCGTTCGCAATGCGAAGGTCGGGAGTTCGATCCTCCTCCGCTCCACCAACACCATTCAGCACCAAAGCCCTGGCAGCAGTGCCAGGGCTTTACTGTATTCATTACTCACTCAAGCACGTTGGACGGCAAAATACCGTTCGGGCATTGCCTGCAAGCGGCAATCCGCCAACAATGCATGTCCTGCCTCACCCCGCAATACCCCCTTTCCAGACAGAACTCCATGACCGACAAGAACGCTTTGAACCTGGATGCCATTGCCGAGGCCAAGGCCAAGCTGGCCGCAGAGCTGCGCAAGCTCGAAGAACAGGAAGTACAGCTGCGCCAGCAGCACGCGACCGATGGCTTTGCGCAGGTGATCGCCCTGCTGCACGACTTCGCCCCGCACTTCAGCAGCAAGCAGAAGGCCGAGATCTCCGCGCTGATCGGCGAGGAAAAGCCCAAGGCCAAGAAGGCTGCGAGCACCGATGCCCGTCGCGAAGTCGCACCGAAGTACTGGCTGCCGCACAGCCACGAGACCTGGACCGGCCGCGGCCGCACCCCGAAGGCATTCGCTGCCTGGGAAGGCACCGCTGCCTACAACGAATGGAAGAGCAAGCACCCCAACGAGAAGTTCCCGGCATTCCCGGGCTGATCCGATCGTTGCAACCGGCATCGCCCGGGGTGTGACGGAGCCGATCGGCTCTGCCACACGGTGTTTTCCGCTCCACGGCAACGCCCTGGCATCGTTCGATGCCGGGGCGTTGTGTTTTCAGGTCCCGGAAAGATCCGAGCGGTCCGCACCCGCCATGTCCCACGGCATGCGCGGCATTACGCCGGAAAGACGTTGCCGCGCTTCGGCCAGGCCGGCGCCGTCGAGTGCCTGCAGCGGCTGCAAGCGGTCGCCCTCCCAGGTCGCCACCGGCAGACCATCGCGGTACAGCACGCGGTTGCCGGGCACGCGCGGCACGCGTTCGCCGGGCAGGACGCTGCCCAGCAGATTGGCCGGATCGCTGGCCGACAGGCATACCCACTGCTCGCTCGGCGGTTCGCGACGCAGCCGGCGCAACAGGCCGATCGCTTCCGGCAGTGCGAACTGCTCGCCGGACAGACCGGCGATGAAACGCCCGCCGCGGATCTCGCCGCGCGCTTCCAGCCGCTGGTAGACGCGCAACAGCTCGCGCCACGGTGGCAGCCAGGACGCTTCGCGTTCGAGCAGCCGCCAGCACACCACGCCATAGCGGCGCAGCAGCGTCCGCGCGGCATGTTCGACCGCGCTACGACGTGCTTCAGCGTCGTTCGTGTCCGCGGTCGGCATCCGCAACAGCGACCAGCGGCCGGCATCGCGGATCCCGGACAGCGCGGCACGCCTGCGTTGTCGCGACAACGCCGACGGACGCTTCGACGCCGGCACCAGCAGCGCACGCAGTCCGGCATAGCTGTCGCAATGCGCGCGGCCGCGGATCACCAGTTCGGCCAGTGCGTCCTCCAGCTCGGTACCGAGCAGACGGGTGGCATCGGCGATCTCGTCGAAGAACGAGGCGCCGTGCGCATCCAGGAAATCGGCCACTTTCTGCGCACGGGAATGCAGTGGCTCGCCGACTTCGTCCGCCGTAGCCAGACGCCGCCAGTGCGCCGCTTCGCGCCGCGGCAGCAACAGGATCGGCACGCTGCGCAGCGAAGCGCCACTGCTGCCGCGCGCGGCCGGCGCCGGACGCAACCGCGTCCACAACGCACGCCCTGCCGCACACTGCTCGTCCAGCCAGGCCGGCTGGTAATCGCGCAGGCGGGCGGCGAGCAACTCGCCTTCCCAACACGCCGCCGGCGCCTCGAAGCCTTCCAGTTGCGCCAGCACCCCGGCGAATGCTTCGGAACCCGACAAGCACGCCGCCCCCGCCAGATGCTGCCACTCGAACAGAAAACGGGTGAAATCGCGTTGCGAAACCGGTTCGATCTCGCGCCGCAAGCGCCCGAGCGTATAGCGATGGATGCGCGCCAGCAGATGCCGCTCGCACCACCCCTCATCGGTGGCATCCGCTGCCAGGGAGAAACGCCCGGCCATCACGAATCCTTCCTGGCGCAACGCGAGCAGCGCATCGCGCACCTCGTCCTGCGGCAGTCGCAGTGGCGTTGCCAGCTGCATCAGCGTGACCGGCCCCAGTCCGGCCAATCGCGCCCGTACCAACTCACGCACAGCTTCGACGCGCTCCAGCTCGACGCTGACGCACTCCGCCGGCACGCGCAGCGCGGGCCGCGCCTCGACATCCGCGTACACCTGCCGTAATGCCTCCAGCCGCTCCACACTGGTCCAGAGCGCCGGTGTTGCTTCGACGAACAGGCAGGTGGCGCGTCCATCGGCGGCGAGCTGTTGCAGCCATGCCGGCCAGCCCGACTCGCGTTCGACCTCCTCGGCCGTCAGCAGCCCAAGCGTATCCAGGGCCTCATGCATCTCCTCGACATCACGCGGCTGCGGCCAGGCCTCGACACGGACCGCGGCGATTGCATCGGCATCGAGCCGCCCCATCGTGCTGGCGTCATCGGCATCGCCGAAACGACGTGCCTGCACCGCCTGGGTGCGGCGTTCCTCCAAAGGGGCATCGTCGAGAAAAGCGTAAGGCCGTGCCTGCAGTACCTCCGCCGCCATCGGCGATGGCGCCGGCAGGTCGAGCGCGAGCACGCCGATCGCACCGGATTCGATACCGCGCAACACCTCAAGCCAGCCTTCGCTGTCCATCGCCGCGTGCAGGCAGTCGTCGAGCGTCTGCGCGACCAGCGGATGATCGGGGATCTCGCGCTCGCCGACGATGTTCTCCAGGCACGCAACCTGATCGGGGAACACCGTGGCCAACAGATCTTCCGAGCGCATCCGCTGCAACTGCGGCGCGACCTTGCGACCCGCGCTGAAACGCGGCAACGCCAGCGCGTTGGTCGCGTTCCAGCGCCAGCGCACGCCGAACAGCGGCGCATCCAGCAGTGCCTGCACCAGCACGTGCATGGCCGAGGCCGAATGCAGGTAGCGCGCCACGTCTTCCAGCGGGAAGCTGTGGCGCGTGGACAGCGACAACACGATCGCGTCCTCGGTCGCCGCAGCCTGCAGTTCGAAATCGAAGGTGCGGCAGAAGCGCTTGCGCAGTGCCAATCCCCAGGCACGATTGATGCGACTGCCGAAGGGGGCGTGGATCACCAGTTGGGTGCCATCGGAAGCATCGAAAAAGCGCTCCATCACCACGCATTGCTGCGTGGGCAGTTCGCCCAGTTCGGCCAGCGCGCGCGCCAGGTAATCGAGCAGTTGCTGCGCGGCTTCCGGCGGCAGCGCCAGCGTCCCGGTCAGCCACGCCTGCGCAACCTCGCGCCCGTCCTCGCGCAGCCGCACGGCCACGTCTGCGCGCAAACGCGAGACCGCCTGCGACAGCTCATCACTGCGACCGGGCGCCTCACCAAGCCAGAACGGAATATTGGGCGGCGCGCCCCTGGCATCCTCCACCCGTACTTTCCCGGGCTCGATGCGCAGGATGCGGTAGCTGGCATTGCCGAGCTGGAACACGTCGCCCGCCAGGCTCTCCACCGCGAAGTCCTCGTTGACGGTGCCGATGTTCTCGGCCTGCGGTTCCAGCAACACGGTGTAATCGCCGGTCTCCGGAATCGTGCCGCCGGAGGTGAGCGCGGTGATGCGTGCACCACGACGCGCTCGCAGCACGCGATGCACCGCGTCCCGGTGCAGATGGCTGGCACGCCGACCCAGACGCGTGCTGAAGCCTTCGGCCAGCATCCGCACCACCGCGTCGAAACGCTCGCGCGACAGCGCCGCGTACGGCCAGGCGCGGCGCACCAGCGCATACAACGCGTCCTCCTCGCAATCGCCGCAGGCCACCTCCGCGATGATCTGCTGCGCCAGCACGTCGATGGGCGCGATCGGCACTCGCAACGCGTCCAGCTCACCGCGGCGCACCGCATCCAGCAGCGCGGCACACTCCACCAGTTCATCGCGCGAAGTCGGGAACAGCCGCGCCTTGGGCGTGCCATCGACAGCGTGACCGGAACGACCGGCGCGCTGCAGGAAGTTCGCGATCGAGCGCGGCGAACCGAGCTGGCAGACCAGTTCCACCTCACCGATATCCAGGCCGAGTTCGAGCGAGGCGGTGGCGACCAGCACGGTCAGCTCACCCGCCTTCAGGCGCTGCTCGGCGGCCAGCCGGGTCTCGCGCGCGAGGCTGCCGTGGTGGGCCGCCACCCGATCCTTGCCGAGCAACTCGCCCAGGTGCCGGGTCGCACGCTCGGCCATGCGCCGGGTGTTGACGAACACCAGCGTGGTGCGGTGTTCGCGTGCCAGCTCGGCCACGGCCCCGTAGACCTGCAGCCACTGATCGTTGGACATCACCGCACCCAACGGCGTTGGCGGCAATGCCAGCGCGAGGTCGCGCTCACGTGCGTAGCCGGCGTCGACGATCTCGCACTCCGGCCGCCCGTCATGCACGTACCCGGCACCGACCAGGAAGCGCGCTACTTCCTCGATCGGCTTCTGCGTGGCCGACAGCCCGATCCGCACCAGCGGCTCGCCGACCAGCGCCTGCAACCGCTCCAGGCTCAGCGCGAGATGGCTGCCGCGCTTGTCGGCGGCGACCGCGTGGATTTCGTCAACGATGATCGTGCGCACCTCGCGCAGCGACTCGCGCCCGGACGCCGAGCCCAACAGCACATACAGTGACTCCGGCGTGGTCGCGAGAATATGCGGTGGGCGACGGCGCGCCTGGTCGCGCTCGCGTTGCGGCGTGTCGCCGGTGCGCACCGCGCTGCGGATATCCACGTCCGGCAGCCCGAGCACCTGCAACTCGGCGCGGATACCGCTCAGCGGTGCCTCCAGGTTGGCGTGGATGTCGTTGGACAGCGCCTTCAGTGGCGAAACATAGACCACCCGGGTGCGGTCCGGCAGCGCGCCACCGCCGGCCAGGCCCTCACGCAGCAGGCCGTCGATCGCGCTCATGAACGCGGCCAGGGTCTTGCCCGAACCGGTCGGTGCAGCCACCAGCGTATGCCGACCCGCGGCGATCGCGGGCCACGCAGCGGCCTGCGCCGAGGTCGGCGCAGCGAAACGCCGGCGGAACCAACGCGCGACGGCAGGATGGAAGCGATGCAGCGGGGAAGTCATGGCATCAAGGAATGGGCCAGAAGGCGTCTGCATCACGTTAGCGCCGACCGGCGCCGGATGCGGGGACATCCTTCGGATGGGGTCCGGCGTCGACCCCGACAAGCCGCAGCGGAGCCGGATCGATTAACCGTTCATCACCGGAAACGACTTGTGAGGATGCCGCTGGGGTCACCACAGGGCTGAGAGCAGATTCCTTCGAGCGTCGGCAAGTGAGCCCCCTGCCCCCAAAAGGACCAGCGGGAAACCACTACGCATAGCTGCGCGCCCCATCTGCTGCCGTGCACGATGCTTGAGCCTGGTCATTTCGGGCGATTGCCGGCATCGGCGGCCACTGGCACAGTGAACGCATGCCCGACCTGATTCTGTTGATGATTGCCGGCGCCGCCGTGTTCGCGTTCTGGAACGCCTCACGCGCCGCCGCCGAACGTGCCGAGATACTCGGCCGCAACGCCTGCCGCGCCGCCGACGTGCAGTTGCTCGACCAGAGCGTGCACGCGGTGCGCCTGCGCGTGTGTCGCCTGCCGAACGGCTGGCTTGGATTCGAGCGGACCTTCCGCTTCGACTACTCGCACGACGGCATCGACCGCCAGAGCGGCCGGTTGGTGCTGCGCGGCGATGAACTGGTGGCGTTCACCGGTCCGTCGATGGCGACGGTGACGCCATTGCGACGCGATATCGAGAATTCGTAGCGCCGAGCTTGCTCGGCTGGGCTTCACCGGTAACGCCTCGGCCGAGCAGGCTCGGCGCCATGAGTGCCGTTACTTCACTACCCGCAGATGCGGGCGCTTGCCTGGGGGCGGTGCGTCCTCGGGACCAGAACCCTGCGAGGTGGGCGGCGGCGCACCATCGTCTGGCGGCTCGCTCGACGTGCCCGGGATATCGTCCGGCAACGCCATGCCCTGCCCGGTCTCGCGCGCGTACACCGCCAGCACCGCGGCCATCGGCACGTGCACCGCGTGGCTCACGCCACCGAAGCGGGCGGTGAAGCTCACGCCATCGTTGTCCATGTGCAGATGCACGACGGCGCGCTCGGCGATGTTCAGCACCACGCGCCCGTCCTGCACCGAACTCGGCGGGACCTGCACGCCCGGCAGGCCGGCGTCGACGAGGATGTGCGGCGTCATGCCGTTGTCGTTGATCCACTCCACCAGCGCCCGTAACAGGTAGGGGCGATGGCTGGTCATGCGGGAAATTTCTTGGCTCATGCGTGACAGTTTAACGCGCGAGGCTCTTCACACGATTCGCCCGCGCCCGGTACCGGTGCGCACCGGTACAGGCGCGCATGGATCATGCCGGCAGATTGCGCAGCTTCTTTTCCTGCTCGGTAAGGCTGCGGATGAAACCCGGGTTGCGGAAGATCCGGTTGCCGTAGTCCTCGATCGCCTTGCCGTCCTTCGGCAGCGGCACGTCCAGCGCCTGCAGGCGCCAGATGATCGGCGCCATCGCGCAGTCAGCCAGGCTCATCTCGGGATTGAGGAAGAACTTGCTGGCCTTGAACAGCGGCACCGAGGCGGTGAGCAGTTCCTTGAGGCGCTTGCGGCCGGCTTCGGCCTGGGTCTTGTTGCCAAGCTGGATCGCCTGCACCTGCGGCACCCAGTCGTGCTCGATGCGCAACATCGCCAACCGCAGCCGTGCGCGCGAGAGCGGATCGACCGGCATCAGCGGCGGATGCGGATAGCGCTCGTCCAGGTACTCGCTGACCACCGACGCGGCGTACAGCACCAGCTCGCGCTCGACCAGGGTCGGCACCGAGTGGTAGGGATTCAGGTCAATCAGGTCCTCCGGCGGATTCTGCGCGTCGACCGGCACCAGATCGTAGGTGACGCCCTTGGCCGCCAGCACCAGCCGGACCCGATGGCACAGCACGTCATCGGTGGAGGAAAACAAGGTCAGGGTATTTCGCATACGCACACTCGTCGCCATTCAAGGCTCTCCAACGACCGGAATCCGCCGGCCGCATCGGCGCCGCCGGCCCCTTGCCAACGGTCCACCACGGTGAACCCGAGTGTGCAATTACGCTCCGGAAAAGCCAATAGCACGGCTGACTTCCCCTTGCACACACCGCAACCGGCCAATCAATGGCCGGCTCAATGCACATCCTTCCAGTATTCCTTCTTGACCAGATAGGCCAGGAAGGTCAACAGCGCCAGGAACAGGATCACCCACACGCCCATGCTCTGGCGCTTGAGCGCGGCCGGCTCGCCGGCGTATTCCAGGAAATTGCTGATATCACGTACGGTCTGGTCGAACTCGACCAGGTTCTGTCGCCCCGGCTGCGCCAGTTTGAGTGCCACCACCGGCTTGTCGCCGGTGGTCTTGTCGGCCGCCCCGTATTCGGGCTGCTGCAGGCCCTGCAGCTCCCACAGCGGGTTGGGCATCGAAGCATTGGCGAACAGCGTGTTGTTCCAGCCCAGCGGCCGCGAGGAATCCAGGTAGAACGACTTCAGGTAGGTGTAGATCCAGTCGGTGCCACGCACCCGCGCAATCAGACTCAGGTCCGGCGGAGCCTTGCCGAACCACTTGGCCGAGGCATCGTGCGGCATCGCGTTCTCGATGTGATCGCCGATCTTGCCGCCGGTGAAGTTGAGGCTGTTCATCACCTCTTCCTCGCTCAGCCCGAGGTCCGAGGCCAAGCGCGAGTAGCGCAGGTACTTCAGCGAGTGGCAGCCGGAGCAGTAGTTCATGAACGACTGCGCACCCCGCTGCAGCGAAGCACGATCGCCCAGGTCGTTGCCGGCCTGCTGCAACGCGCCGCCCTCGGCGGCCGCAGCGGCGAACGGGATCAGCAAGCCGACCACGATCCCCATTGCACGGCGCAACAGACGCCGGGACCGGTCGTTTCCGATGCCCGATGCCCGATTCCCGATTCCCGGCTTGTCAGTCATGAGTCGTCACCCGCTCAGGCACCGGCTTGGTCTTGTCCAGCCGGGTCCACACCGGCATGGTGATGAAGAAGGCGAAATACAGGAAAGTCAGCACGCGACCGACGTAGGTCTCATGGATGTCGGTGCCCGGGCCGGAACCGATCACGCCCAGCCACACGAAGCAAACCGCCAGCACGCCCAGCGCGACCTTGGAAATCCAGCCGCGATAGCGGATCGACTTGACCTTGGCCTTGTCCAGCCAAGGCACCAGGAACAGGATCGCGATCGCCGAGAACATCACCATCACGCCGCCCAGCTTGTTCGGCACCACCCGCAACATCGCGTAGTACGGCGTGTAGTACCACACCGGTTTGATGTGCTCGGGCGTCACCAGCCGGTTGGCCTCGGTGAAGTTGTCGTGCTCCAGGAACAGCCCGCCGAAACCCGGCACGAAGAAGATGATGAAGGCGGCGATGATCAGCAGGAACCCGACGCCGACCAGATCCTTGACCGTGTAGTACGGGTGGAACGGGATGCCATCGGCCGGCTTGTTCGGGTCCCAGCGATTGCCCTTCGGCCCTTTCTTGATCTCCACGCCGTCCGGGTTGTTGGAACCGACCTCATGCAGCGCGCCCAGATGCAGCACCACCAGCAGCAACAGCACCAGCGGCAGCGCGATCACGTGCAGGGCGAAGAAGCGGTTGAGGGTGGCATCCGAGGGCAGGTAGTCGCCCATGATCCACTCGGTCAGGCCGGTGCCTATGACCGGGATCGCGCCGAACAGCGAGATGATCACCTTGGCGCCCCAGAACGACATCTGCCCCCAGGGCAGCACGTAGCCCATGAAGGCTTCGGCCATCAGCACCAGGTAGATCAGCATGCCGAGGATCCACACCAGCTCGCGCGGCTTCTGGTAGCTGCCGTAGATCAACCCGCGGAACATGTGCAGGTAGACCACGATGAAGAACAGCGAGGCGCCGGTGGAGTGCATGTAGCGGATCAGCCAGCCCCACTCCACGTCCCGCATGATGTACTCGATCGACGCGAATGCCTCGGTGGCGTCGGTCTTGTAGTGCATCGTCAGGAAGATGCCGGTGACGATCTGGTTGACCAATACCACCAGCGCCAGCGAACCGAAGTAGTACCAGAAGTTGAAGTTCTTCGGCGCGTAGTACTCGCTGACGTGCTTGCGGTAGACCGGCATCAGCCCCGGCGCGCGCGCATTGACCCAGTCGAAGACGCCGTTGGCGGTGCGGACAAGGATGTTGGCCATGCTCAGGCAGCCCCCGTGCTGTTTCCGGACGGATCCACACCGATCACGATCGTGTTGTCGTCCTGGTAGTGGTGTGGGGGCACCTTCAGGTTGATCGGCGCCGGTACGCCATCGAAGACGCGACCGGACATGTCAAAGCGCGACTTGTGGCAGGGGCAGAAGTAGCCGCCCTTCCACTGCGGGTCGTAGGGCTCCGGGCGGATCTCGGCGACCATGTCCGGCGAACAGCCCAGGTGCGTGCACAACCCGACCAGCACCGAGACCTCCGGCTTGATCGAGCGGTACTCGGGGTTCTTCAACACGTAATCAGGCTGCTGGTCCTTGTCCTTGGACTCGGGGTCCTTCAACCGTCCGTCCAGCGACGGCAGCGCATCGAGCATGGCCTTGGAGCGCTTGACGATCCAGATGGGCTGACCGCGCCATTCGAGGATCATGCGCTGGCCTTCCTGCAAGGCACTGATGTCGGCGGTCACCGGCACGCCGGCCAACTTGGCACGCGCACTCGGATTCCACGACTTGATGAAAGGTACTGCCAGAAATCCTGCACCCACCGCGCCGACCACTGCGGTTGTCGCGGTCAAAAACCGACGACGTCCCGTGTTAGCGGGCTCGTGAACCCCATCGTTGGCCATCCGGCTCTCCGATTTGTATTAGGTAGCTTGAGGCTGCCAGCGGCTCGCGGGGGGTCGCGCCGCAATGAATCCTCGCCGAGTGTAGCGGAAGCCTTAATAGACAAACAATGCGGCAGAGGACGATCGCGAAAGAATCCGGCCGGACCGCAACCACGTCCCCACCGGAGCCGTGGCGCGCCGGCTGCGTTGCACTGCACGATAAGACCGTGGAGCGGAGCTCGCTCCGCTGGGGCCTGCGGAGGAAAGCTCCAGTGGAGCGAGTTCCGCCCTACTGGACCGACGCGAGCGTGCCGCGGTAGCGATCGGCCAGCACGCCGACGCGCTGCACATAGCGCTGGGTCTCGGCATAGGGCGGCACGCCACCGTACTTGTCCACCGCGCCCTCGCCGGCGTTGTATCCGGCCGCAGCCAGGGTCAGGTTGCCGTTGAAGCGCTTGAGCAGCCACGACAGGTACTGCACGCCGCCGCGGATGTTCTGGCTGGCATCGTAGGAATCGGCCACGCCGAAACGTCGCGCCGTGCCCGGCATCAGCTGCATCAGCCCCTGCGCGCCGGCCCGGCTCAGCGCCAGCGGGTTGTAGGCCGATTCGGCATGGATGATCGCCCGCACGATCGCCTCTTCGACCCCGAACTCGCGCGCCGCCGCAGCGATCTCGCCCTGATAGGCGGCAGTGTTGAGCCGGACGCTGCCGAAGTTCACGCCCGGATTGACCGCGCAGGCGTAGCAGGTCTCGATGAAGCTGTAGTGGATCGTGCGCAGCCCCTCGATGCTCGCGGTCTGGGCCGGCCTGGCGCTGGTGTAGTGGCGCACCCCGTCCTTCATGTAGGAATAGAGCTGGCCGCTGACCCGCTTGCGCGGCAATCCGTGCGACGTTGCCGGTGCCGGGGTCGGCGCCACCGACGTGGAAGCTACCGAAGCGGCGACCGGCGCCGCCATCGGCTTCACTGAAGCGACTGGCGGCTCGGCAACGGCCTGGGTTGAGGCAGGCTTGGGCTTGGCGACCGCCTGTCGGGCGGGTGCGCGACGGTCCGGCGTGAAGTTGCCGACCACGCTGCAGGCAGCGCCGTCGACGCGCTTGCTGCCGTAGCTGGGAACACCGTCATTGCCGATGCACTTGTACAGGGTGCCGGCGCTGGCCGGCGCAGCCGACAGCGTGGCGATGAACAGCCCCAGTATCCCCAACATCCCCTTCATGGCGCGGAGTGTCCCAGCTTCCCCGGGCATTGCCAAGCATTTGGCGCGCAAAGGATTTGTTGTCGCTACAATAGCGGGTTCGCCGCGGCCGCCCTGGTGGTCGCCCTGCCCGCCACCCGTCTGGAATAAGCGCCATGCCCGGGACGCCCGCCCCTGAAATCTCCGCCACGGCCGTCGCCGTGGATTCGCCCGTACTCGTGCCCCTGCCGGGGCAGCGCCCGACCATCGCTGGCGGTGTGCGCGGCAAGCTCTACATCAAGACCCACGGGTGCCAGATGAACGAGTACGACTCGGCCAAGATGGCCGACGTGCTCGCCCAGGCCGAGGGCCTGGAGCTGACCGACAACCCGGAAGAAGCCGACGTCGTGCTGGTCAACACCTGCTCGATCCGCGAGAAGGCACAGGAGAAGGTGTTCAGCCAGCTCGGCCGCTGGAAGGCACTCAAGAAGAACGGCCGCGAGGTGATCATCGGTGTCGGCGGCTGCGTCGCTTCGCAGGAAGGCGAAGCCATCGTCAAGCGTGCGCCGTACGTGGACCTGGTGTTCGGCCCGCAGACGCTGCACCGCCTGCCCGAGCTGATCCGTGCCCGCCGCGAGCAGAACAAGCCGCAGGTGGACATCAGCTTCCCGGAGATCGAGAAGTTCGACCGTCTGCCCGAGCCTCGCGCCGATGGCCCGAGCGCGTTCGTCTCGATCATGGAAGGCTGTTCGAAGTACTGCTCGTTCTGCGTGGTGCCCTACACCCGTGGTACCGAGGTCAGCCGGCCGTTCGAGGACGTGCTGGTCGAGGTCGCGCAACTGGCCGCGCAGGGCGTGCGCGAGATCAACCTGCTCGGGCAGAACGTCAACGCCTATCGCGGGCCGATGGGCGATGGCGAAATCGCCGACCTGGGCCTGCTGATCCGCACCATCGCGCAGATCGAGGGCATCGGCCGGATCCGCTTCACCACCTCGCACCCGCTGGAGTTCTCCGACTCTCTCGTGGACGCTTACCGCGACGTGCCACAGCTGGCCAACTACCTGCACCTGCCGGTGCAGGCCGGCAGCGACCGCATCCTCAGCGCGATGAAGCGCGGCTACACCGCGCTGGAGTTCAAGTCGAAGATCCGCAAGCTGCGCGCGGTGCGGCCGGACATCTCGATCAGTTCGGACTTCATCGTCGGCTTCCCCGGCGAAAGCGACGCCGACTTCGACAAGACCATGAAGCTGATCGAGGATGTCGGCTTCGACCAGAGCTTCTCCTTCATCTATTCGCGTCGCCCCGGCACACCGGCCGCCGATCTTGAGGACGACACGCCCGAGGCGATCAAGCACGCGCGCCTGGAGCGCCTGCAGAAGCACATCAACGCGCATTCGGCCGGGATCTCGCAACGGATGCTCGGCACGGTGCAGATGGTGCTGGTCGAGGGGCCGTCGAAGAAGAACCCGAACGAGCTGACCGGCAAGACCGAGAACATGCGATCGGTGAACTTCCCCGGCCATCCGCGTCTGGTCGGGCAGTTCGTCGACGTGCTGATCACCGAAGCACTGAGCAACTCGCTGCGCGGGCGCGTGCACCTGGGCGAAGACGCCGACACAGCCTGAGCCATCCGATGGCCTGGTGATTATTTCGCCAGGCCATCGCAACGCCTTGTGCCATGGGCGCTGCGCACGGTTACCCACAGGCTTTTCGGTATTCGATCCACATCCTCTGTGGACAGTCGCTGCATACAGCGGTGATTTTTTCACCATTCCGGCCACGCACCTTGCGTGACAAGGGCTGCCCATCGTTATCCACAGGTTGCTGAAACACGACTCCACAGCACCTGTGGAGAAATCGCTCAATCCAACCGTTTGCGGAAGCGTGCGATCGCCAGCGTCATCATCACCGCTATGAAGGCCAGCAGCGCCAGCACGTCCGGCCACAGCTCCCAGAGCGAAGCCCCGCGCAGCATCACACCGCGGATCAGGCGCAGGAAATGGGTCAGCGGCAGCACCTCGGCCAGCCACTGCGCCGGCTGCGGCATGCCCGAGAACGGGAACATGAAACCCGACAGCAGGATCGAAGGCAGGAACACGAAAAAAGCCATCTGCATCGCCTGGAACTGAGAGTTGGCGCGACTGGAGATCAGCAGGCCCAACGCCAGGTTGGCGACGATCAGCAGAACCGACGCGACATAGATCTGCAGCAGCGAACCGGCCAACGGCACGCGGAACAGCCACATGCCCAACGCCAGGATCACACTGGCCTGGAACAGGCCGATCACCATGTACGGCAGGATCTTGCCCACCATCAGCTCACCGCTGCTCAGCGGCGTGGCGATCAACAGCTCCATGTTGCCGCGCTCGCGTTCGCGCACCAGCGAGACCGCGGTGAACAGCACCATCGTCATGGTCAGGATCACGCCGATCAGGCCCGGCACTATGTTGACCTGCGAGCGCCGCTGCGGGTTGTAGAACGCCACCACGCTGATCGGCGATTCCTCGCTGGTGGCGGTTCCGGCGTAACCGGCGACCGGCATCTGCGCCAGCTGTATCGCCGCGCTCTGCACCGCGTTGTCGCTGCCATCCACCAGCACCTGCATCACCGCCCGGCCCTCCTGGCGGCGCCGTTCGAAGTCCGGCGGCACCACCAGCCCGAGGCTGATCTCGCCGCGGCGCATCGCCTCCATCAGTTGCTGCGGCGTATCGGCGACCAATGCAGGCCGCACCACGGTGCTGGCGATCGCGTCCATCACCAGCTCGCGCGAGCCGGTGCTGTTGGCCTGATCGGCGATACCGGCGCGCAGGTCGCGCAGGTTGGTATTGATCGCGTAACCGAACAGCAGCAGTTGCATCACCGGAATGCCGAGGATCATCGCCAGCGTGACCCGGTCGCGGCGCAGCTGCCGTATCTCCTTCTGCATCACCGCCAGCAGCCGGCGCAGCTTCATGCCGCCTCCGCGCGCGGCGGACGTGCATGCGTGGCCGAGACGAACACATCCTCGAGATTGGGCTCGACCGCTTCGACCTTGGCCTGGAGCCCGGCCTGTTCCAGCAATCGTGCGATGGCATCCTGCGCATGCTCCGGCTCCAGCAGCACACGCAGCATGTTGCCGATCTGCGCAACGCTGACGATGCCTGCGGCGCCATGCAACACCTGCTGCACATGCCGTGGCTCGGCAGCTTCGACCACGTAGCTGCGACCACGCAGCGCCGCCGCCAGCTCGCCCGGCGCACCATCGGCCACCAGCACACCGCGATCCAGGATCGCCAGGCGATGGCAGCGCTCGGCCTCGTCCATGTAGTGCGTGGACACCAGCAAGGTGGCGCCGGCATCGGCGAGGTCAAAGAGTTTTTCCCAGAAGTCGCGCCGCGATTCGGGATCGACCGCACTGGTCGGCTCGTCGAGGAACAGCAGTTCCGGCTCGTGGATCACCGCGGCGGCCAATGCCAGGCGCTGCTTCTGGCCACCGCTGAGCGTGCCGGCAAGCTGCTTCTGGCGATCGCCGAAATGGTATTGCTCGATCAACGTGTCGATGCGGCTACGGGCACGCGGGCGCGGCAGGCTCTGCACCGCGGCCATGAACTCCAGGTTCTCGCGCACCGTCAGGTCGTCGAACAGCGAGAACTTCTGGGTCATGTAGCCAATGCGGGAAAGCAGTTGTTCGGCCTGCTCGGGGATGCGCAGACCGAGCACATCGATCTGGCCTTCGCTCGGCGTCAGCAGCCCGCACAGCATGCGGATCGTGGTGGACTTGCCCGAGCCGTTCGGCCCGAGGAAGCCGTACACCGCGCGCCGCGGCACGCGCAGCTCGACGTGGTCCACCGCCACCAGCGCATCGAAACGCTTGGTCAGACCCTGCGCGACGATCGCATCGCCCTCGCCCGTCTCGCTCATGGCCGCACGGCCCCGTGGAAGGTTGCCTGCACCGGCATGCCGGCCGGCAGATCGGCGGCGTCGTGCCCGAGCGTGACTTCGGCGATGTAGCTCAGTCGCGCCGCATCGGCACCGACCAACGCGTAGTACGGCGTGAATACCGGTTCGCTGCGCACCTTGCGCACCTGCCCGGTCAGCGTGATGTCGCGTCCGTCCACACGCACCTCGACCCGGTCGCCGACATGCACATCCGCGCGCAGCGTCTCCGGCACGTACAGCCGCGCATACGGCGCATCCCCGACCAGGATGATCGCCAGCGCGCTGCCGACCGGCGCCTGATCGCCCAGCTTGTACGGCAGGCTGTCGATGCGGCCGGCACGCGGCGTCATCAGATCGAGCTTGTCCAGGTTCACCGCCTGTACCTGTGCCTGGGCGCGTGCGGCTTCCAATGCGGCCTGCCCCTGCGCGATGTCCTCGATGCGGCTGCCATTCTGCAGTTCCAGCAACGCCTGCTGCGCATTGCGCACCTGTGCCTGCGCATCCTCCGCGGAGGCGCGGGCCCGATCCACGTCGGCTGCCGCGACCAGTTTGCGCTGACCCAACGGTGCGAGCCGCGCGTAGTACGCACTGGCATCGCGCGCCTGGGCGTTGGCGGCATCCAGTTGTGCCCGCGCCTGGGCGATCTGCTCCTGGCGTGGGCCGACTTCCAGCTCACGCAACGCTTGAGCGCTCTGGGTGGCCTGCGCCTGCAATGCCTGCAGTTGGGAGCGGGTGCGATCCACCTCAAGCTGCAGCACGCGCGTACCCGCCGCCACCTGCTGCCCCTCCAGCACGTCGATCGCGACGATGC
This sequence comes from Pseudomonas sp. GW821-FHT07E12, assembly GCF_058986605.1. Classification (NCBI taxonomy): domain Bacteria; kingdom Pseudomonadati; phylum Pseudomonadota; class Gammaproteobacteria; order Pseudomonadales; family Pseudomonadaceae; genus Pseudomonas; species Pseudomonas sp. GW821-FHT07E12. The sequence continues at coordinate 51,802 of NZ_JBYSVX010000024.1, forward strand.
GCTCGGCCGCCGGCGCGGGCAGCGTGATCCGGTCCCATTCCAGCGTGCCCAGCACCTGCGGCTGCGCGCGCTTGCAACCTGTCAGCATGACGGTCATGGCTAACCCGAATGCCATGGCGGCGAGCAGGTATCGGAACTTCGTCAGCATGCGGATCTCCTCGTCATCGTGCAGGTGAAAGACCGCTTTCCAGCAGTGCCAGCGCATGCCGCCGCACCTCGTCCATGCCCAGCTCGTCGGCCTCGAAGATCGCGCGCCAGATCGGCGCACCGGCCGCGGGAAACAGCGTCAGCCCGATCAATGACGCCATCAGCAGGCGCGGGTCCAGATTTGGGTTGAGTTCGCCGCGACGCTGCGCGGCGGCGAAGCGCGCAGCCACCACCCGCGCGACCTGCGGAGCCACCCGGCTGACCAGCAGGTCGCGCAATGCACCGCCCTCGCAGAGCACCTCGCGTACCCACAGCTGCGGCCACCACGGATGGATGCGCACCAGCTCGACCATGCCATCGACCAGCGCCAGCACGGTCGCGCGGATGTCTTCGCCGACCGCATCCAGCCGCCCACGCAGCGAAGCCAGCGCCGGCAACAGGAACGTCTCCACCAGCGCGTCCACCAACTGCGCCTTGTCGCCGTAGTAGTAGTGCAGCAGCGCCGGGGTGACACCGGCCCGCTGTGCGATGTCGCGCAACGATGTGGCGGCGATGCCGCGCTCGACGAAGCATGCCAGCGCGGCATCGAGCAGGCGCCCGCGCTGGTCCTGCGCCGTGGCCGTGGCTGGACGACCGCGGCCACGGCGGGGGCGAACGCCGGCTGCAGCCTCGCGGCGACCGGGGTCGGAAGGTGGCTTGCGCCTGGGCATGCCCATATTTAACTCATCATTTAATTAAAACCCGGTGACGAAGCGCAGCCGGCGCACCAGCTGTTCGCTGCATCGCATGCGCGCTACCCTTTTCATTCCTTTCTTTATCTCGATGCCGCGCCTTGCGACGGCGTCCGACCCGATGAGTACATCCGCGCAACGCGACTTCACCCTCGATCCCGCCGATACCGAGCGCCTGGCCAACCTGGCCGGCCCGTTCGACGAGCACCTGCGCCAGATCGAACTCAAACTCGGCGTGGAAATCGCCAATCGCGGCAACGTGTTCCGCATCACCGGCCCGGAAGTGGAAACGGTCGCCGCCGAAAAGCTGCTGCGCGCGCTCTACGACGAGGCTGCCGGCACCACCTTCGACAGCCATGCGATCCATCTGCGCCTGAACGAGGCCAATGTCGAGCACGTGACCCAGCGCGAATACGCACCGCAGGACGTGGCGATCAAGGTCAAGCGCGGCACCATCCGTGGGCGCGGCGCCAACCAGGCCAAGTACCTGCACCAGATGGCCACCCACGACATCAACTTCGGCGTCGGCCCGGCCGGTACCGGCAAGACCTTCCTCGCCGTCGCCAGTGCGGTCGAAGCGCTGAACGAATCGCGGGTGCAGCGGCTGATCCTGGTGCGCCCGGCGGTGGAAGCCGGCGAGAAGCTCGGCTTCCTGCCCGGCGACCTGAGCCAGAAGGTCGATCCCTACCTGCGCCCGCTCTACGACGCGCTGTACGAAATGCTCGGCGTGGAAAAGGTGGTCAAGCTGCTGGAGAAGAACGTCATCGAGATCGCGCCGCTGGCCTACATGCGCGGCCGCACGCTCAACGACGCCTACGTGATCCTGGACGAAGCCCAGAACACCACCATCGAGCAGATGAAGATGTTCCTGACCCGCCTGGGCTTCGGCTCGACCGCGGCGGTCACCGGCGACCTGACCCAGATCGACCTGCCCAAGCACGTCAAGTCCGGCCTGCGCGATGCGGTCGATGTGTTGCGCGATGTGGAAGGCGTCAGCTTCACCTTCTTCGAATCGCGCGACGTGGTACGCCACCCGCTGGTCGCGCGCATCGTCAGCGCCTACGACCGCCGCGATCACCAGGATTCGCAGACCGGAGCCTCGCCATGACCCGCGGACCAGTACGTCTCGATGTCGCCGTCAGCTACGCCCTGCCGCGCGCGGGATTGCCGGCGGCGGTGAGCTTCCGCAAATGGGTGGCGGCCGCGCTCAAGGGCCGCATCCGTGAGGCCGACCTGGCAATCCGCCTGGTCGACAGCAAGGAAGGCCAGGCGCTCAACCATCACTACCGTGGCAAGGATTACGCCACCAACGTGCTGAGCTTCCCGGCCGAGATTCCGGAGGGCTTGCTCAAGGGCATGAAGTTCCCGCTGCTGGGCGATCTGGTGATCTGCGCACCGGTGGTGGTGCGCGAAGCCCACGAACAGGGCAAGACGCTCACCGCGCACTACGCCCATCTCACCGTGCACGGCACCCTGCACCTGCTCGGCTGGGACCACGAGGACGACAAGGAAGCCGAGGCGATGGAACAGCTCGAACGCGAGATCCTGGCCGAACTGGGCGTCTCCGATCCCTATGCCGGCGAGCGTTGAGCCACGGTTTGGACTGTGGGAGGGACTCCAGGTGGCCTCGGGCCAACAGTCGCGACGCTTTGTCGGTAGCGGCCGTCGGGACTAAAGTCCCTCCCACAACAGCATGCGGACTCCCCACTGCGTGGTGTCCCCCTCTGGCGCACCGTCCGCACCACCGCTAACGTGACGCGGCCCATCCGCCCAAGAGATTCCTGCCTTGATCCGTCTGTTGCTTCCGATCACCCTCGGTCTGGTCTTCATCGTCGGCGAAGGAACGGCCGCGGAGCCTCCCGCGACGCCCGACCTGCCCGCGTTGATCGAATGCCGGCAGGACATCGGCGCCTATGCGCATGCGATCGTGCCGCTGCTGAACGACCCGGCCGCGGTCAAGGCGCTCGGCTGGCAGACACTGCCGCGCACCAACCAGTTCATGACCGAGTTCCAACTGCCGGCACCGATCAGCGTGTTCGGTGCCTCCAGCAACCACATCACGATCTCCGGCGGCACGATCATGGCGCTGCTCGACAGCCCCGATCCGCGCACGCTGGCCAAACAGCTGCAACTGGAAACCGGCGTGGATACCCCCGAGAAGTTCATGGCCGGCCGCGAGGTCGCCAGCCGCGACATCGTCACCCCGGCCACCGGCGAGAAGATGGTCGAGTCGGTGATCCTGAGCGTGTCGGATGTGCACAGCCATCCGGGCAAGACGCTGGCGGGCTGTACCTATGACCTTGATCAGCCCTGAAAGAACGGGATTGGGGATTGGGGATTCGTAAGAGCCCGACTCGGAGAGGCTGCTGTTGTGGGAGGGACTTCAGTCCCGACGGGCTTTACCGGTTCTCTGTCGGGGCTGAAGCCCCTCCCACAAAATCGGTCCACTGCCTTCGGAAGGTGGGCTCCTGCGAATCCCCAATCCCCAATCCCGGCTCCTGCTAGACTTGGCCCAACGCCTGGCCTGCCGGGTTCCGTTCCCCACATAGATGTCCGAAGACGACAGTAGTACCTCCTCGCCCGAACCCCTGGAAAGACGCCGCAGCTGGCTGGAACGCCTCAGCGCGGCCTTCTCGGGCGAGCCGCATACCCGCGACGAGCTGATCGCCCTGCTCCGCACGGCCCAGGCCGACGGCCTGATCGCTGCCGACACGCTACGCATGATGGAAGGCGCGATCTCGGTTTCCGAGCTGACCGTCGCCGATGTGATGGTGCCGCGCTCGCAGATGGTCTCGCTGCCGGTCGAGTCACGCTTCATCGAGCTGATGAAGGACGTGGTCGAATCCGGCCACTCGCGCTTCCCGGTGCATGGCGAGAACAAGGACGAGGTGCTCGGCATCCTGCTCGCCAAGGACCTGTTGCGCGGTGTGGTCGCCGACAACGGCCCGGCCAACGTGCGCGAACTGCTGCGCCCGGCGGTGCTGATCCCGGAGTCGAAGAAGCTCAACGTCCTGCTCAAGGAATTCCGCCTCTCGCGCAACCACATGGCGATCGTGGTGGATGAGTACGGCGGCGTGGCCGGTCTGGTCACCATCGAGGACGTGCTGGAGCAGATCGTCGGCGAGATCGACGACGAGCACGACGAGGCCGAGGACGACAGCGCGTTGATCGCGGTGCAGTCCGACGGGCAGTACGTGGTGGATGCGCTGACGCCGATCGAGGATTTCAACGAACGCTTCGGCGCGGATTTCCCGGACGACGACTACGACACCGTCGGCGGTCTGGTGACCGACGCGATCGGCCACCTGCCCGAGACCGGCGAGGAACTGACATTGGGACGTTTCGCGTTCCGCGTGGCCAAGGCCGACGCGCGCCGCGTGCATGCCTTCCACGTCACCGTGCTGCCGCCCGAACCGCAGGACGAGGCTTGATCCGCACGTTTCCCATCGCAGTGCTGCGCCTGCTCGCACTGTTGGCCTGCCTGGTGCCGGCCTGGGCGTTCGCGCAGGCCGTGCCGCGCATCGGCGTGGCGACGATGCAGCCGGGCGAGGTGTTCTTCGAGCGCTTCGGTCACGACGCCATCGTCGTGGTCGATCCGATCAGCGGCCAGGCCACCTCGTACAACTTCGGCTACTTCGACCCCAGCGAGCCGGATTTCGTCGGCCGCTTCGTCGACGGCGAGATGATGTACTACCTGGTTGCATTGCCGCTGGACGATGACATGCAGCAGTACCGCGACGGCGGCCGCGGCGTCAGCATCCAATGGCTGGATCTGCCACCGCAGCAGGCGATCGCGTTGGCCGACTCGCTGGCCGTGCGTGCCCAACCGGAAAACGCGCGCTACCGCTACGACTACTTCACCGCCAACTGCGCCACGATGGTGCGCGACAGCCTGGACCAGGCGATGGGCGGTGCGTTGAAGTCACAGCTGGCCGGGCGCTCGCGTGGCAACACCTACCGCAGCGAGGCGGTGCGACTGGCTTCGCCGGCCCCGTGGATGTGGATCGGCTTCGACCTCGGGCTCGGGCCGTATGCCGACAAACCGTTGTCGCGCTGGGAGGAAGCGTTCGTGCCCATGCGGCTGGCCGACAGCCTGGCCGAAGTGCACAACAGCGAAGGCCGGCCATTGGTACTGTCCACGCAACACCTGCTGCCGCACCGGATCGCGCCGGAACCGCCCGAGCAGGCACGCCGCTGGTGGCCGTGGCTGCTGGTCGGTCTGATCGTTGCGGCCGGGGTGATGGCGCTCGCGCGGCGTCCGCGCCTGCTGGCGGCGCTGGCGATCCCGTTCTGGCTGCTGTGCACGATCGCCGGCGGCCTGCTGATCTATCTGTGGGGTTTCACCGCGCACCAGTCGGCCTGGGCCAACCGCAACCTGCTGCTGCTCAATCCACTGTGCCTGCTGCTGATCGTCGGCGCGTTCGGGCTGTTGCGGAAGCGACCGCCCGGCCGCTGGTTCGATGTGACGGCGTGGCTGATGGTCGTGGCCAGCGTGCTCGCGCTGATCATCCATTGGCTGTCGTTGCCGCCGCAGTTCGACCTGCAGTGGATCATGCTGCTGCTGCCGATCCATGCCGCATTGGCCTTCGCCCTAAGCCGTCCGCACAAATCTCCGTAGGAGCGGCTTCAGCCGCGATGGGGACTTCCCGGTAAAGCCCCATCGCGGCTGAAGCCGCTCCTACGGAAAGCCGCGACTTGCCGACGCTGGCGCGCTGACGCACGATGCCGGCCATGACAGATCAGCAAAAGCCCCACCTCGACCATCCCGCCTGCGTCGTCACCTGCGCCTACTACGACAGCCAGGGCCGGCGCCGCGATGTCGGTCTCGATCGCATCAGCGAGGAACTCGAACAAGACAAGGACGGTTTCGTCTGGGTCGGCCTGTACGAGCCGGGTGAAGACGTGCTGCGCCTGCTGCAGGCTGAATTCGGCCTGCACGATCTGGCGATCGAAGACACGCTCAAGGCACACCAGCGACCGAAGGTGGAAAGCTACGGCAACTCGCTGTTCGTGGTGGTCAACACCGCGCAGCTGGTCGATGAGCGCATCCGCTACGGCGAGACCCACGCCTTCCTGGGCGCACGCTTCCTGCTGACGGTGCGTCATGGCGCCTCACTGTCCTACGCGCCGGTGCGCGCGCGCATGGAGCGCGAACCGGCGATGCTGGTGCTCGGCCCGGCGTTCAGCCTGTACGGCATCCTCGACTTCGTGGTCGACAACTACCTGCCGATCATGGACGAGTGCCGCGACACGCTGGAAGCGCTGGAGAAGGACATCTTCTCCGAGAGCTACAAGCGCCGCACGGTGATGCGCCTGTACGAACTCAAGCGCGAACTCAACAAGATGCGGCTGGTGGTCGCGCCGCTGCAGGACGTACTCGCGCACCTCAAGCGCAACCCCAGCCCGCTGATTCCGAACGAGATCGTGGTCTACCTGCGCGACGTGCTCGACCACGCCGTACGCATCAACGACACGATCGACACCCTGCGCGAAATGCTCGGCACCGCGCTGAGCGTGAACCTGTCGCTGGTGACGCTGGCGCAGGGCGAAACGGTCAAGCGCCTCGGCGCCTGGGCGGCGCTGCTGGCGGCCCCCACCCTGGTCGCCAGCTGGTACGGCATGAACTTCGCGCACATGCCCGAACTGGGCGGCCGCTACGCCTACCCGGCCCTGATCGGCGTGGTCGTGGTGGCGTGCGTGGTGCTGTATCGACTGTTCAAGCGGGCCAGGTGGCTTTAGGCCGGGACCCGGGACTGGGGACCGGGGACCCGGAAAGGCAAGATCAGCCCCCTTTGCTCTTGATCTTCCGGGTCCCGGGCCCCCGGTCCCGGCCTCAAGCCATGTAAATCGTCTTGACGTTCATGAACTCATGGATGCCATGTTCGGCCAGTTCGCGGCCGAAGCCTGAGCGCTTGGTGCCGCCGAATGGCAGGCGTACATCGCTCTTGACGATGGCGTTGACGAAGGCGGCGCCGCACTGGAGTTGGCGGGCGACGTTTTCGCCGCGCTTTGCATCGGCCGTCCACACGCTGCCGCCCAGGCCGAAACGGGTGTCGTTGGCGACGCGCACTGCGTCGGCCTCGTCCTTGACGCGGATGATCGCCGCCACCGGGCCGAACAGTTCTTCGTCGTAGGCCGGCATGCCGGGCTTCACGTCATCGAGGATCGAGGCCGGATAGCCCGCGTGCGATCCCGGCACCGGCGCACCGCCCAGCAGTAACTTTGCGCCCTTGGCGATGCTGGCCTGCACCTGCTTGTGCAACTCGTCGCGCAGGTCGTCGCGCGCCATCGGTGCCAGCGTGGTCGCCTCCTGCGTCGGATCGCCCAGCACGCGACGACCGGCAGCGGCGACGAACTTCGCCACGAACGCATCGGCAATCGGCTCGACCACGATGAAGCGCTTGGCCGCGATGCAGGTCTGGCCGGCGTTGTCGAAGCGCGACTTCACCGCGACTTCGACGGTCTTGTCGAGGTCGGCGTCGTCGAGCACCACGAAGGCATCGCTGCCGCCGAGTTCCATCACCGATTTCTTCAGTTGCTCGCCAGCGTTGGACGCGATCGAGCGCCCTGCCCGCTCGCTGCCGGTCAGCGTCACCGCGGCGATGCGCGGATCGCGCAACACCTCCGCGGCCTGCTCGTTGTCGATGTGCAGCACGTCGAACACGCCCTCGGGAATGCCGGCTGCCGCCAGCACCTCGGCGATGGCATCGGCACAGCGCGGCACGTTGGCCGCGTGCTTGAGCAGGGAGACATTGCCCGCCATCAGCGACGGCGCAAGGAAGCGGAACACCTGCCAGATCGGGAAATTCCACGGCATCACCGCGAACACGCAGCCGATCGGCTCGTAGACGACGTAGCTGCGCTGTGCTTCGGTACGGATCGGCTTCGGCGCGAGGTACTCGGCGGCATGCTCGGCGTAGTAAGTGCAGGCCAGCGCGCACTTGTCGATTTCGGCCAACGCCTCGCGACGCAGCTTGCCCATCTCGGCGGTCATGATCTGCTGGATGTCGTCGCGGCGGCGGGTCAGTGCTTCGCCGACCTTGCGCAGCAATTCGGCACGCTCTTCCAGCGGGCGCGCGGCCCAGGCCGGGAACGCTTTCGCCGAGGCGGCCAGACGTTGCTCGATCGCGGCCTTGTCCAACAACTGGACGGTGTATTCAGACTGGCCGGTATAGGGATTGACGGTGGGGTAGCTCATCGTGCGACTCCTGGAACGAATGCGCACATGCTAATCCCACGCAGGTCGCCACGATGTCAGCGGCATAACTGTGGGAGGGGTTTCAGCCCCGACGGGCTTTCCCGGTAAAGCCCGTCGGGGCTGAAGCCCCTCCCACAAGAACTCAACCGTTTTCCTGCAGCGCCAGCTGGATATCCAACTGCCGGCGCTTCTCGTTGCGCGCCATGATCCACCAGCCGATCGCCGCGGCCACCGACACCGCCAGCACCAGGATCGTCGCCAGTGCATTGATCTTCGGGCTCAGGCCCATGCGCACCGAGGAGAACACCTTCATCGGCAACGTGGTCGAATTCGGGCCGGCGACGAAGCTGGCGATCACCACGTCGTCCAGCGACAGCGTGAATGCCAGCAGCCAGCCCGACACCAGCGCCGGGGCGATGATCGGCAAGGTGATCAGGAAGAACACCTTGATCCGGTTCGCACCCAGGTCCATCGCCGCTTCTTCCAGCGAGCGATCCAGTTCCTGCAGGCGCGAGGACACCACCACGGTCACGAACGACAGGGTGAAGGTGACGTGCGCGATCCAGATCGCCATGACGCCCTTCGGCGCGATCCCGAGCACGCCGCCCAGCGAGACCAGCATCAGCAGGATCGACAGGCCGATGATCACCTCCGGCATCACCAGCGGCGCGGAGATCAGCGCGCCGAACAGGGTCTTGCCGGGGAAGCGCCGCAGCCGGGTCATCGCCATCGCCGCCATCGTGCCGATCACCATCGAGGCGGTGGCGGTCCAGAACGCGACCTTCAGGCTGATCCAGGCGGCGTCGAGCATCTGCCGGTCGCGCAGCAATTCGCCGTACCACTTGGTCGAAAACCCGGCCCAGACCGTGGCCAGGCGCGACTCGTTGAACGAGTAGACGATCAGCAACAGGATCGGCAGGTACAGGAAGGCGAAGCCAAAGCCCAGCACCAGCCAGGTGGTGAAACGGCTGCCACGCGTTGCGCTCATGTCAGCTTGCCCTCCAGCTCGCGCTGCTGGTAGCGGTTGAAGATCAGGATCGGGATCAGCAGCAGGATCAGCATCACGATCGCCACCGCCGAGGCCACCGGCCAGTTGCGGTTGTTGAAGAACTCGCCCCACAGCACGCGCCCGATCATCAACGTGTCCGGTCCGCCGAGCATCTCCGGGATCACGAACTCACCCACCGCCGGGATCATCACCAGCATGCAGCCGGCAATGATGCCGTTGCGCGACAGCGGCAGCGTGATCGTGAGAAACGCCTTCCACGGCCGCGCGCCGAGATCGTAGGCGGCCTCCAGCAAACGATGGTCGAGCTTGACCAAGTTGGCGTACAGCGGCAGCACCATGAACGGCAGGTAGCAGTAGACGATGCCGATGTAGGCGGCAATGGGCGTGTAGAGAATATGCAGTGGCGTATCGATCAGGCCGATGCCCATCAGCAACCGGTTGAGCACGCCGTTGCTGTCGAGGATGCCGATCCAGGCGTAGACGCGGATCAGGAACGAGGTCCACGACGGCAGCACCACCAGCATCATCGCGATGTTGCGCGAGGCCGGCGGCATCCGCGCGATCACGTAGGCGATCGGATAGCCGATCAGCAGCGCCAGCAGCGTGGAGATCGCGGCGATCTTGATCGAGCTGAGGTAGGCCAGCAGGTACTGGTTGTCGGCCAGCAGCGAGAGGTAGTTGCTGAGGTTGAGACGGACCGTCAGCGCCGAATCCACATACTCCAGCAGCGGCGTGTACGGCGGCATCGCGATCGCCAGCCGGCTGAAGGAAATCTTCAACACGATCAGGAACGGAATCGCGAAGAACACGATCAGCCACAGGTACGGCGGCAGGATCACGCCCCAACGCGCGCCTGGCAGCCAACGCTTGAGCTTGGCCAGGCTCATGACACCAGCACCACGCCTTCGTTGTCACCCCACGAGACCCAGACCTCATCGCCCCAGGTCATGCCCTCGCTGGCCCAGCGTTGCTGGTTGGTGAAGTTGGACATGATCCTGACCCCGCTGGGCAGGCGCACGTGGAACACCGAATGGCTGCCGAAGTAAGCGATGTCCTCGATCCGCCCCTGCGCCTTGTTGTAGGCCTGCTCCGGCTCGTCCTTGCTGATCAGCACCTTCTCCGGGCGCACGCCGAACACCACGTCCTGGCCCTCATAACCGCTGATGCCGTGACCAACGTAGATCGGTCGCTCCAGCGCGGGCGAACGGATGGTGACGTAGTCGACCTGGTCCTCGTCGATCTTGCCTTCCAGCGTGTTGATCGAACCGATGAACTCGGCGGCGAAGCGGGTGGTCGGCGATTCGTAGATCTCGTCCGGCGTGCCGACCTGCTGGATCCAGCCCTGGTCCATCAGCGCGATGCGGGTTGCCATCGTCATCGCCTCCTCCTGGTCGTGGGTGACCATCACGCAGGTCACGCCGGAGGTCTCGATGATGTTGACCAGCTCCAACTGCATCTTCGAGCGCAGCTTCTTGTCGAGCGCGCCCATCGGCTCGTCCAGCAGCAGCAGCTTCGGTCCCTTGGCCAGCGAACGCGCCAGCGCCACGCGCTGCTGCTGGCCGCCGGAGAGCTGGTGTGGTTTGCGTTTGGCCAGCTTGTCGAGCTGTACCAGTTCGAGCATCTCGCCCACGCGCTTGCGGACTGCATCCTTGCCCAGGCCATCCTGCTTCAGGCCGAAGGCGATGTTCTGTTCGACCGTCATGTGCGGGAACAGCGCATAGGACTGGAACATCATGTTGATCGGCCGCTCGTACGGCGGCAGGTCGTTCATCGGTTGGCCGTCGAGGACGATGCGGCCCTTGGTCGGGGTTTCGAAACCCGCCAGACATCGCAGCAGCGTCGACTTGCCGCTACCCGAACCGCCGAGCAGGGCGAAGATCTCGCCCTTGCGCACCTCAAGGCTGACGTCATCGAGCGCGACGAAGCCGTCGAACTCCTTGCGCACGCCGCTGATCGAAAGATAGTTGCCCTGGCGCTCGACGGCGGGGGATGGATGCTGCGGCCGGGCCTCGGTCGACGCCATCGAACACTCCTGATCAGTGAAGGATCACGGACACCGCGCCTATCCCCGCCGCCCGTAGGCTCAGTGTAGCGGCGTCACCGTGACGGGCAACAGCATGGCGCGCCCGTCATGGTGCCTCCCGAGGAGAACCCAATACCGTCGTTCCCGCGAAGGCGGGGACCCAGCGACTTGAAACTCGCGGAGAAGCATGAGGCATTGGGTCCCCGCCTTCGCGGGGGACGACGGCTGGAAGATGACGCGAGGCGCCACGGCGCCCGCGGTCCCCGGAAAGGCCCCGTGCCTACCTACCTCGCCGCCGTCTGCTCCGGCGCCTGCCAGCCCAGGCCCAGGCTCTTCTGCAGGCCGATGTAGTCCACCAGCAGCTTGATCCGCGCCTGCTCCTGGCTGTCACGCGCGGACAACTGCTGGCGCTGCACGTCCAGCGCATCGATCAGCGAGGTCGCGCCGGCGCGGTAGCGCTGCTGCACCAGGTCCGACGAACGCGCCGCCGCATCGGCCGCCTCGCCCGCCATCACCAGCGTCCTGCGCGAGGCCCCGAAACGCGCCAGCGCGCCGTTGGCATCCTGCAGCGCCGCCAGCACTTTGCCCTCATAACTGGCTGCATACGATTCCTTGCCGGCTCGCGCCTGCGCGACCTGCGCGCGGGTCTTGCCGAAATCGAACACCGACCAGCGCAGCAGCGGCGCGACCATCGTGCCGACCGCGTCGGAGCCGAGCCCACCCGGCGTCGTTGCGCCCATCCCGATCCCCCCGAGCAACGTCACCTGCGGGAAATAACCCGACAACGCCTGGCCGATCTTGGCCGAGGACGCGGCGAGCTGGCGCTCGGCCTGACGCACGTCCGGACGCCGACGGATCAGCGCGGCGGCATCGTCCACCGGCACCACCGCCGGCAAGCTCGGCAGCGGCCGTGTCTCGGCCAGCGTGGCATCGAGTGCACCGGGCACGCGCCCGGTCATCAGTGCCAGTTGGTCCAGTGACTCCTGCAGCGTCGCCTGCAGATCCGGGATCACCGCCTCCTGCTGACGCAACTGTGCCAGCGCACGTTCCACGTCCATCTGCGGGGCCGCCCCGCGCTCGCGCCGCTGGCGGGTCAGCGCCAGCATCTGCGCTGCCTTGTCGCGGCTGTCCTGGGCGATCGCCAGGCGCGCCTGGGTGCCACGGTAGTTGGCGTAGGCCCTGCCGACCTCGGCCGCCAACTGCACCTGTGCATCGGCCAGCTCAGCCTCGTCGGCTTCGGCCTGCGCCTGTGCTTCCTGCTGCGCGCGGCGGCGGCGGCCGAACAGGTCCAGCTCCCAGCTCGCATCGAATGCGGCCGTGTACAGCGAGACGTCGTTCAGATCGAGCGCCTGGCCTTGCGTGGCCGCGATGCTGCTGACCTCGTCGGCTACCGAATCCGGCAGCTTGGCGTGCACATAGGCTGCAGTGGCGCCAACGGCCGGCATCCGCTCGGCACGGCGTTGCTGCACCAGCGCGCGCGAGGCACCGACCTTGGCCTCGGCGGCGCGCAGGTTCGGGCTGTTGCCCAGCGCCTGCTCGATCAGCGCGGTCAGCTGCGCGTCGTCCAGCGCCTCCCACCAGCGTTGCGGCGGGGTTGCGGCGGTGACGACGGCCGGATCGGCGCGGTGCAGTTTCGGCTGCGCCAGCGCATCGCCAGCCACGTCGGGTTTGACGTAATCCGGGCCGAGCATGCACGCCGACAACAGCAACGGCAGCGCCGCAGGCAACAACAACGGGCGGAACAAGGAACGCGTGGTCATCAGTGCATCACCATGGGGCCGCCGCCTTTGGGCAGCGGCTTGAGCACAAAGATCAGCGGGAACGTGCAGACCACGATCACGCCGAAGATCCAGAACAGGTCGTTGTAGGTCATCACCAGGGCCTGCCGCTGCACCAACCGCCCGATCTGGGCGAACACCTGCAGTTGCCCTTCGCCGCCACCTGCCTGCAGCTGCGCACCGAAGTCGCGCAGATAATCCTGCGCCAGCGGCGAATTGGCCGTGGTCGAGCTGCCGATCATCTCCAGGTGGAAGGTCATGCGGCGCTCCTGGAACGTGGAGATCAGCGCCAGGCCGATCGAGCCACCGAGGTTGCGCGCGGCATTGAACAGGCCGGAGGCGTCACCGGCCAGCTCGCGCGGCACCGAGGTGATCGCAGCCTGGTTCAGCGCCATCATCGCGAAAGCCAGACCCACGCCCTGCAGCAACTGGCCGATCACGAAGTGGACGCCGACGCTGTCGGCGCTCATCCCGAGATTGACGAAGCAGGCGCCGGCGAACGCGGCCATGCCCACACCGACCATCAAGCGCACGTCCACGGTGCCCAGCATCCAGGGCATCAACGGCATCAGCAGCACCGTCGGCACACCACCAAGCAGCAGCACGTAGCCGGCCTGCTCGGTGTTGTAGCCGGAGACCATCGCCAGGAACTGCGGGATCATGTACATCACCCCGAACAGGATCATGCCCACCGCCATCACCATCACGAACACCGAGGCGAAGGCGCGATTACGCAGGATCGACAACCGGATCACCGGTTCGCGATGGATGAACTGCGACAGCAGCAGCGCGGCGAAACCGAGCAGCGACAGCAGCGACAGCATGATGATGAATTCCGACTCGAACCAACGCTCGCGCTGGCCCTCCTCCAGCACCACCGTCAGCGCGCCCAATCCCGCGGTCAGACCGAAGATGCCGAGCCAGTCGGCCTTCAACAGTCCACCCAGGTCGGCCTTCTCGTGCTTGAGACCCAGCAGCAGCAACGCCACCAGTCCGGCGCAGATCGGCACGTTGATGAAGAACGCGTAGTGCCAGGTGGCGTTTTCGGCCAGCCAGCCGCCAAGCAGCGGCCCGATCACCGGCCCGAGGATCACCGTCATGCCGAACAGCGCGGTGCCCTGGGTCTGCTGCTCGGGCGGCAGGCGCGTGCCGACGATGGTCAGCGCGGTAGGAATCAGCGCGCCACCGGCGAAGCCCTGACCGATGCGGCCGATGATCATCATCGTCAGCGTCGAGGACAGCCCGCACATCACCGAGAACGCGGTAAAGAAGATCGCGCAGATCAGCAGGAAGTTGCGCAGGCCGAGCGTGCGCACGAACCAGCCGGTGAGCGGGATCATCACGATCTCCGACACCAGATAGGCGGTGGAGATCCAGGTGCCTTCGGTACCGCTGGCGCCCACCTCGCCCTGGATGGTCGGCAGCGCCGCATTGACGATGGAGATATCCAGCGTCGCCATGAACGAGCCGATGGTACCGGCCGCCACGGCCAGCCAGGCACTGGCGTCGGCCTTGCGCGGTCGGCCCGTCTCGGCTACCGGATGAGCCGCGCTGGCGCTCACTGCGCCGCTCCGCCCTTCCCGTCCTTGCGCTCGGCTTCGTTCTCGGCGAGTGCCTTGCTGTCCTTGGCCGAGCGTGTATCGACGGTGACTTCCACCGACATGCCCGGCACCAGTACCTTGCGCGCCTCGGCGCCGGCGTCGATCCGGATACGCACCGGCACCCGCTGCACGACCTTGGTGAAGTTGCCGGTGGCGTTCTCCGGCGGCAGCAGCGCGAACTGCGAGCCGGTACCCGGCGAGATGCTCTCGACCGTACCGTGCAGTTTCACCCCGGCCAGCGCGTCGGCCTCGATCGCCACCGGCTGTCCCGGGCGCATCAGGCCCATCTGGGTTTCCTTGAAGTTGGCTTCAAGGTAGAGGTCTTCCACCGGCATCACCGTCATCGTGCGGGTGCCGGCGGCGATGAACTGGCCGATCTGCACGGTCTTGTTGCCGATGCGTCCGTCGATGCGCGCGGTCAGGCGGGTGTCGTTGGCGACCAGCCTGGCGGCATCGGCATCGGCCTGGGCCTGCTTGAGCCCGGCCTGAGCCTGCCCGAGTTGCGCTTCGGACGCGCTTGCCTGGCTCTCGGCGCCCTTCACCTGGGCGAGCGCGGCGTCGTACTGGGCCTGCGCGCGTTGCAGGTCATGCTTCAGGCTTTCCAGATGCTCGGGGGTGTCGGCACCAGACGCCGCCAGCGGCGTGAAGCGCGCGACTTCGCCCTTGGCCAGCGTGAGGCTGGCCTGTGCCGCCACTACCTGCGAGCGCGCTTGCGCGAGCTGAGCACCACTGCCCTGCACGTTGGCCTGGGCCGCGGCGATATCCGATTGCCGGACCGCGATGGCGGCCTCGGCCTGCTCGAGCTGGGCCTGGTAGGTGCGCGGATCGATCTGCAGCAGCACCTCGCCGGCCTTGACCCATTGGTTGTCCTTGACGAATACCTCGGTGACATAGCCGCTGATCCGCGGCGCGACTGCCACCGCATCGGCCTTCAGGTAGGCGTTGTTGGTTTCCTGCAGGTAGCGGCCGACCAGCAGCCAGCGCACCAGCCACCCCACCAGCAACACCAGCACCACGACGGCGATGATGGTCAGCGTCCACCGGACCCTGGGATTGGCGAGCGGCGAAGGCTTGCTGTCCTTGCCGTCCTGGCCGTCATCGGACCCGTTGGAGGGAGATTGCGAATGCCCGCGGGCCTGATCTTCGTCTGGGGTGCTCAATGCCAGGTTCCTTGGAGTTGCCGTCGTCGTGTCACCGTCGCAACAAACGGACGGTGACGTATGGTCAGGGGCGCTACCTTACTATTACTTGTACCGATGAGTACACATAGGAAAAGGGCAGCCAGAGGCCGCCCTTTCCCTGCGCTTCGGGTCGGTTCAGCGCCCGGTCTTGAGCTCGGTCCAGAGCCGGGTGTACTGCCGGTCCACTTCCGGCGGCATGACCTTCAGGCCGAACAACTTCGCCATCGTCTCCGGTGGCGGATAGATGGTCTTGTCATCGCGGATCGCCGCATTCACCAGCGGCGTGGATTTCGGCACCGGATTGGGATAGCTGACGAAATTGGTGTTGGCCGCGGCCACTTCCGGCGTCAACAGATAGTTGATGAATTGGTAGGCCGCATCGGCGTGCTTGGCGTCCTTCGGGATCGCCAGCATGTCGAAGAACTGCAGCGCGCCCTCCTTCGGGATCGAGTACCCGATGTGCACCCCGTTGTTGGCCTCCTCGGCGCGGGAGCGGGCCTGCATGATGTCGCCCGACCAACCCACCACCAGGCACGTGGTGCCCTTGGCCAGCGCATCGATGTACTGGCTGGAGTGGAAGTTCTGGATGTACGGCCGGATTTCCCTGAGCTTGGCTGAAGCCTTGGCGATCACCGCTGGATCGGTGCTGTTCGGATCCTCGCCCAGGTAGTGCAGCGTGGTCGGGACGATCTCCGATGCGGTGTCGAGAATGGTGACGCCGCAGTCCTTGAGCTTGGATATGTTCTCCGGCTTGAACACCAGATCCCAACTGTTCACCACGTCGGTCGTGCCGAACACCGCCTTGATCTTGTCGATGTTGTAGCCGATGCCGGTGGTCCCCCACAGGTACGGCACCGCGTACTTGTTGCCCGGATCCTGCTGGGCGATGCGCTGCATCATCTCCGGATCGAGATTGCTCCAGTTGGGGATCTTGCTGCGATCCAGCGGCTGGAACACGCCGGCCTGGATCTGCCGGCCGAGGAAACTCAACGACGGCACCACCACGTCGTAACCGCTGCCACCGGCCAGCAGCTTGGCTTCCAGCACCTCGTTGCTGTCGAACACGTCGTAGGCGACCCTGATGCCGGTCGTCTTCTCGAAGTTCGGCACCGTGTCCTCGGCGATGTAGTCCGACCAGTTGTAGACGTTCAGCACCTTCGGCTCGGCGTTGCCCGCGGCATCGCCGCCGCCCTTGCCACCTTCCCCGCACCCGGCCAGACACAACGTGGCCAGCGCCACCCACATCGCATGCTGCTTCATCGTGGTCTCCATGGGCCGCCCTCAGGCGGCGATAGGCAGACGTCGTTGCCGACGCCCGGTGTTTGCCCTCCCCCTTACTGCGCGGGCGGTGCCTTGGGCACCTCCCGATACACCTTGGCGGAGCACTGATGCGCTCCACCGGAACCTTGCGATGAAAAGCCCCTATCCCACTGCGGCGACAGAACCCAGCTTGAGCGCCGTGGCGCATGGGGACTTGTGTTTGAAGGATTTCTGTGCCGACGGGCTCTGCACGCAAAGCGTCGGGACTGAAGTCCCTCCCACACACTTCACGAATCAATGCAAATGGAACCGCAGCATCAACGTCCCGTCTTGATCTCCGTCCACAGCCGCGTGTACAGCTGATCGACCTCGGGCGGGTTGATCGCGTAGGTGAACATCTTGGCCTTCACTGCTTCCGGCGGGTAGATCGTCGGATCGTTGCGGATCTCCTCCGACACCAGCGGCGTCGCCTT
This sequence comes from Pseudomonas sp. GW821-FHT07E12, assembly GCF_058986605.1. Lineage (NCBI taxonomy): Bacteria > Pseudomonadati > Pseudomonadota > Gammaproteobacteria > Pseudomonadales > Pseudomonadaceae > Pseudomonas > Pseudomonas sp. GW821-FHT07E12. Next base: position 69,203 of record NZ_JBYSVX010000024.1, read on the forward strand.
CGGTACCGGGTTGGCGTAGTGGATGAAGTCGGTGTTGGCCGCGGCCACTTCCGGGGTCAGCAGGTAATTGATGAAGGCGTAGGCATTCTCGGGATGCTTGGCATCTTTCGGGATCGCCAGCATGTCGAACCACTGCGGCGCACCTTCCTTCGGAATCGAGTACGCCACGTGCACGCCGTTGCCGGCTTCCTCGGCGCGATCACGCGCCTGGATGATGTCGCCCGACCAGCCCACCGCCAGGCAGGTGCTGCCGGTGGCGAGCGAGCTGACGTACTGGCTGGAGTGGAAGTTCTGCACGTACGGACGGATCGTCTTGATCAGATCGGCCGCCTTCTGCAGTTCCTCCGGCTTCTGGCTGTGCGGGTCCAGGCCGAGATAGTTCAGCGCGATCGGCAGCAGATCGGACGGCGTATCGAGGATCGTCACGCCGCAATCCTTCAGCTTGCTGATGTTCTCGGGCTTGAAGATCAGATCCCAGCTGCCGGCGATGTCGGTGCTGCCGAATGCGGCCTTGAGCTTGTCGACGTTGTAGCCGATGCCGGTGGTGCCGATCATGTACGGCACGCCGTACTTGTTGTCCGGATCCTGCTGCGCGATACGCTTCATCACGTCCGGATCGAGATTGGCCAGGTTCGGGATCTTGCTCTTGTCCAACGGCAGGAATACGCCCGCCTTGATCTGGCGACCGAAGAAGTTGAGCGTCGGCACCACCACGTCATAGCCGCTGCCACCGGCCAGCAGTTTCGCCTCGACCATCTCATCGCTGTCGAACACGTCGTAGACGACCTTGATGCCTGTCGTCTTCTCGAAGTTCGGGACGGTGTCCTCGGCGATGTAATCGGAATAGTTGTAGACGTTGAGGACCTTCTCCTCGGCGCCGGGGGTCTTGGCGGCATCGGCACCTGCGTCGGACTTTCCGCCGCACGCGGCAAGCAAGGTGGTGGCAAGGGCAACGCTCAGGATTCGCAGCTTCATCGTGGTCTCCACAGGGTCCCGGATTGTGGGTAGGCCGGCCGTGACCGGAACCATGCCAGCGTACTCAGCGCAGGGCTATTTGCCCAGCGCCGTGGCGGTGTCGTCGAGTGCCTTCCAGGCCTTGTCGAACAGTTCATCGACCTGGGCGCGGGTGATCACCAGCGGCGGCGACAACAGCATCGCATCGTTGGTCGCACGCAGGATCAGGCCACGACCGAGCGCGAAGTCGCGACACAGCGCGCCGACCTTGCCGCGGTCGTCGAAATAGCCACGCCGGTGCTTGTCCGGCACCAGCTCCAGCGCCCCCATCAGCCCGGCGATGCGCGCCTCGCCAACCAGCCGATGCTCGCCCAGTTCCGCCCAACGCTGCGCCAGGTACGGCGCGATCTCATCGCGCGCAGTCTCGACGATCCGCTCCTCCTGCAGGATCCGCAGGTTCTCCAGCGCCACCGCCGTGCAGACCGGATGCCCCGAATAGGTGCAACCGTGCGCCAACTCGCCGCCCTGCTCCTTGAGCACGCCCGCTACACGGTCATTGAACATCGCCGCACCCAACGGGATGTAGCCGGAGGTGATGCCCTTGGCGATCGTCATCACATCCGGCTGGAAACCGAAGTACTGCGAACCGAACCATTCGCCGGTGCGACCAAAACCGCAGATCACCTCGTCAGCGACCAGCAGCACGTCGTACTTGCGGCAGATCCGCTCGATCTCCGGCCAGTAGCTGCGCGGCGGGATATACACCCCGATCGCGCCCATGATCGGCTCGCCGATGAAGGCCGCGACGTTGTCGGGACCGAGTTCGAGGATCTTGTCTTCCAGCCGGCGAGCAGCGAGCAGGCCGTATTCCTCCGGATTCAGATCGCATCCATCGCCATACCAGTACGGCGGATCGATATGCGCGATACCGGGGATCGGCAAACCGCCCTGTTTGTGCATGCCCTTCATGCCACCGAGGCTGGCACCGGCGACGGTGGTGCCGTGATAACCGTCGTGGCGACCGATGAAGATCTGCTTCTGTGGCTTGTCCTGCACCGCCCAGAAGTGCCGCACCAACCGCAGGATGGTGTCGTTCGCTTCCGAACCGGAGTTGGTGAAAAAGGCGTGGTTGATATCGCCCGGCGCCAACTCGGCCAGTTTGGCGGCCAGATGGATGGTCGGCTCGGTAGTGCACTGGAAGAAGCTGTTGTAGTAGGCCAACTGCCGCATCTGCTTCGACGCCGCCTCCCCCAGCTCGGCGCGCCCGTAACCGATGTTGACGCACCACAGCCCGGCGAAGGCATCGAGCAGTTGATGACCTTCCGCATCCCAGACGTAGACACCTTCACCGCGGGTCAGGATGCGCGTGCCCTTCTTCGCCAGCGCCGCGTTGTCATTGAACGGATGCAGGTGATGGGCCGCATCCAGGTCCTGCAGTGTCCGCGTTTGAATCCGATCCATATCCAACTCCAACATTGCGTTGATTTTTCTGCTGTTGCTGTTGCTCGTGATTTTTCTTTTGCTCTGCCTTTGGCTTTTACGGGGCCCCCATCCGCAGCGGCGGAGCCAGCGGGAAAAACCCGAAGGGCGACGCACATGGATGTGCGTCGTTTTCTGCCGCGGCATGGATGCCGCGTC
>NZ_JBYSVX010000025.1:0-71615 GCF_058986605.1 Pseudomonas sp. GW821-FHT07E12
GCTTCAGCCGCGATGGGCTTTACCGGTAAAGCCCATCGCGGCTGAAGCCGCTCCTACAAAATTCAATGCGGGATCGCGGTCAGCTCGTCAAAGCCCAGCGCGCGATTGAGGTTCTGCATCGCCTGGGTTGCCGCGCCCTTGAGCAAATTATCCAAGGTCGACACCACCACCACGCGCTTGCCATCCGGCGCCACCGTGAATGCACCGATCTGCACGCCATGCTGGCCTGCGATACGACTCACCCACGGCGCCTCGTCGACCACCTCGACCAGCGGCTCGTGCGCATAACGCGCTTCGTACAGCGCCTTGATCTGCTCGCGCTTGACCGGGCGCTGCAACCACAGGTTCACCGTCATCGTGATGCCACGAAAATGCGGCGCCACATGCGGCATGAACTCCACCGGCACACCGAGGTGGGCGGTGACCTCGCGCTCGTGCATGTGATTGGTCAACGAGTACGGCATCAGGTTGTCGGCCAGCAGCTCGGGGTTGTTCTTGTCCGAGGGCGTGGTGCCTGCACCGGAGTAGCCCGATACGCCAAAGCACTGCGGCGGACCGGCCAGCTGCTCCAGCAACGGCGAGATCGCCAGTTGCATCGCCGTGGCATAGCAACCCGGATTGCTGATCCGCTTCGAACCGGTGTAACGCTCGCGGGTCAGCTCCGGCAGGCCGTAGTACCAGCCCGTGTCGAAGCGGTAATCGGCGGACAGATCGACGATCACCGTCTTCGGCGTGAGTCGGTCCAGTGCCTCGACGAACGGCGCGGCCTTGCCGTTGGGCAGCGCCAGGATCACCGCATCGGCGCCCTTGGCTGCGACTGCCTCACCATCCAGGCTCTCGAAGCGCAACTCGCCGCTGTAAGCGTCGTTGTGCTCGGCCACGCGCTGGCCAGCCAGCTCTCGCGAGGACACGAACGCCAGTTCGATATGCGGATGCGCGGCGACCAGCTTGATCAGCTCACTGCCGGTATGGCCGCGCGCGCCGACGATGCCGAGGGTGTACTTCTTGTCAGTCATGCGTGTGTTTCCAGACGGAATTGCAGGTGCCGTTTGATCGCCGGCCATTCCGTATCGATGATGGAGAAAACGACGGTATCGCGCGGGCTGCCGTCGACGTGTCGCTTGTGGTTGCGCAGCACGCCGTCCTGCCTGGCGCCCAGCCGCGCGATCGCGGTGCGCGAGGCGTGGTTGAACCAGCTGGTCTCGAATGCCACGCTGATGCAGCCCAGCGTTTCGAACGCATGCGTCAACAGCATCAACTTGCACTCGGTATTGACGCCACTGCGCTGCACGCGCGGCGCGTACCAGGTGTAGCCGATCAGCAACTTCGGCACGTCCGCCTCCAACCCGTACAACCGCGTCGTGCCGACGATCGCGCCCTCGGCATCGCGCACCACGAACGGCAGCACCTTGCCCTCGGCCTGCACCTGCAACGCGGCGGCGATATAGCCGTCCACGCGCTCCGCAGCGGGCACGTTGGTGTACCAGAGCCGATCCAGTCCGCTACCGGCCAGCGCCGCACGCAAGCCATCAGCGTGCACAGCCCGCAATGGCTCCAGCGTGGCGTGAACGCCACGCAACGTCGGCACCTCGCTCCAGGCCTGCGGCAGAAGATCGGCGGCCATCTCAGCCCACCAGCGTCGGTTGACGTGTCGCGCAATGCGCCACGCAACGCTGGATCTGCTCGAAGCTGTCCACGCCGTACCAGAACACCTTCCACTTCTCCTGCTTGAAGCAGCCGTCGGACTCGGCGTAGTAGAAGATGTTGACCTGGTTGTTGTGACGCGAGCGCCAGAACAGACGCGGGGTTTCCTCGCGCATCACGTTCCATACCGCGCGGCCCAGGCCCTCGCCCTGCGCGTCGTCGAGCACCGCGAACTTGTCCAGGTACACACCTTCCGGCTCGTCGGTGAGGATCACCGCGGTGCGGTAGTTCTCGCTGACGTAGGCACGCAGCAGCTTGGTCTTCTCGAAGTAATCCGGCAGCAGCTCGCGACCGAAACTGGATTCGATCAAGCCCTGCAAGCGCGGCAGGTCCAGTTCATCCCAGGAAGTCGCGCGCAGCACGCGCTCGCCACGCCGCACCAGCGTCCCCGAGCCCTTGTGCGTGAACAGTTCCTTGGCCAGATCGGCCGGGCGCGTGATCGACACCGACGATTCCAGCGGCAGCCGATCCAGCAGATCCTTGATCTGCTCGATCTTGACCTTCATGCCGCCGTGGATCCACGGCTGCTGGATCAGGTGCTCGTACTCGGTGGACAGGTTGATCGAATCGATCACCTTGCCGTGCTCGTCGAGCAAGCCGCCGGTACCGGTCAGGAAAATGATCTTGTACGGCTGCAACTCGCGCACCAGTTCGTTGGCGGCGAAATCGGCGTTGATGTTGAGGATCTGGCCGCTGGCGGTCTCCCCCAGGCTGGTGATCACCGGGATCGAACCGGCCTTCAGGCTGGCCTCGATCGGCGCCAGATTGACCGCCTTGACCTCGCCGACCAATCCATAGGTGGACTGATCGAGGTAATCGGCCTCGAACACGCCACCGGTGATCGACGTGGCGCGCGCACCGTTCTGCTGCAACGCTTCGACCAGCCGCAGATTGGAGGCCTGGAACACCTTGCGCACGATCGCCAGCGCCTGCGGCGAGGTCACGCGCAAGCCGTTGACGGTCTGCTTCTCGATGCCAGCCGCGGACAGCTCCGCATCCAGCTGAGGGCCGGCACCGTGCAGCACGATCGGGGTCAATCCGACTTCCTGCAAGAAGGTCAGCGAGGACGTCAGGTCGTCCAGCTCGTCACGCAGCACCGCGCCGCCGACCTTGACCACGGCGAAGCGCTTGGCGTCCAGCTGCGAGAAGCGCTTGAGGTACTGGCTGATTTCCTTCGCGCTGGCCATGCTCGAAAGCAGGCGCACGATGGTCTGGCGGGTCTGTTTGGTGGTGGCGGGCAGCGACATTTCGATGTTCATGCGGGCAGGAGGTAGGCGCGGCTCAGCCGCCATTGATGATGCGATGGACCGACGTGGCATAGCGCTGCAATTGCTCCAGCGTCACGAACTCATCGGCAGTGTGCGCCTGGGCGATGTCGCCCGGGCCGTAGACCAGCGCGGTATAGCCGCCGGCCGAGAACAGCGAGGCCTCGGTCCAGAAATCCACCGCATTGCCGATCGGCAGATCGAGTGCGTCGGCAACGTCGCGCGCGGCCAGCCGGCGTTCCTCTGCACGCGCGATGTCGCCCGACGGCAGGCTCGGCCCACGGAAGGTTTCTTCAAAATGTGCCGCAGCAGGCTCGGCGAAACCGGCGAAGGTCGCCAGCAGCGCATCGATATCCATCGACGGCAACGGCCGGAAACCGAAACGCAGCTCGGCCTCCGGCGCGATCATGTTGGCCTTGATCCCACCTTCGACCCGGCCGATGTTGAAACGCAGCCCGGTCAGGCCACCGAAGCGCGCGTGCGCCAGCGACTCGACGTGGTCCAGCGCGCGATCACCCCAGCGGATCGCCTGATGCAGCGCGCTCGCCGCCGCATCCTGCTTGCCGGAAGCGTGCCCGGCGCGGCCCTTGAACTTCATCAGCACCGAACTGATGCCGCGATGCGCCAGCACCGCCTCGCTCATCGTCGGCTCGGCCACCAATACGGCTTCAAAAGCCGGGACCGGGGACCGGGGACCGGAGATCGGGGGATGTGCGGCCAGGAACCCGGCAATACAGCGCGGGTCGTTGGCTTCCTCGTCGGAGGAGAACAGGAATGCCGCATCACCATCGCCTGCATTCGCAGCCGCCACCAGCGCAGCCGCCGCCCCCTTGATGTCGCACACGCCAAGACCGACCACGCGGTCATCCAGGCGGCGCATCACGTGCGGGTCGGCACTCCAATGCGGCGAGTCCGGCACCGTATCCAGATGCACGTTGAACAGGTACTTCGGCGTACCACGCACCGCGTACAGGCTGACCGCGCCGGCGCCGTGGTCGATCACCTCGACATTGAAGCCAGGCAGGTTCGCGCGCAGGTAATCGAAGATACCGTCGGTACCGATCGCGCGCGGCGGATTGCGGGTGTCGAAGGACACCAGCTTTTCCAGGTGGGTCAACGTGTTTTCGAGCAGGTCGGTCATGAGGATCGGATCAGTGGGCCGCCGCGGCGACCTGGTAGATATCGGGACGCGATATTTCCATCAGCGTCTGCGGCTTTGACGGCGCGGCGAAGCCGAACGATGCGTACAGCCCGTGTGCGTCGGACGTCGCCAGCATGAACCGGCGCAGCCCCTGCAGTTGCGGATCCGCCATGATCGCGGCCACCAGCTGCTTGCTGTAACCGCGACCGCGATGCTCCGGCAGCACGAACACGTCGGCGAGATAGCCGAAGGTCGCACCATCGGTGATCACCCGCGCAAACGCCACCTGTCCCGCGCCCTCGACGTAGCCGCCGAAGCACAGCGCGCCGGCGATCGCACGCTCCACCGTCGCCCGCGGAATCCCACGACTCCAGTAGGCCTCGGTCGAGAGGAAGCGGTGGATCAGATCCACGTCCAGCTCGTGCTTGTCGGTGCTGATGCGTAACCGGCTCATCTTCCAGACCAGACGAAAATGTTCCCTTCCCCCGCCTGCGGGGGAAGGTGCCCGAAGGGCGGATGAGGGCAATTTCTTGCCGACATGCGGTGCCCTCATCCGGCGCTGCGCGCCACCTTCTCCCGCGAGCGGGAGAAGGAAGCAGGCTTCAGCGATTGACCTGCGCGTACAGCGTAGAGCTCATACCGAACAGCTTGATGAAACCCTCGGCCTCTTCCACGCCCCAATCCGCCGACTGCGCGTAGGTCGCGCCCTTGGCATTGAGGATGTGCGGCGAACGCACTGCCACCGCATCGACGCGGCCGCCACGGGTCTCCAGCACCACCTCACCGTTGACCTTGCTCTGCGAGGACTTCAGGAACGCCTCGATGTCGGTCTTGAGCGGGTCGTGGTAGAAGCCTTCGTACACCAGCTCCACCCACTTGCGCGCCACCTCCGGCTTGAAGCGGTTCTGCTGCTTGGTCAGCACGGCGTCTTCCAGCGCGCGGTGCGCGGCCAGCAGCGAGATCAGGCCCGGTGCTTCGAACACGATGCGGCCCTTCAGGCCGATCACGGTGTCGCCGGTATACACGCCACGGCCCACGCCGTACGGCGCGAACAGCTTGTTGAGCTTGGCCAGGATCTGCTCGCCCGGCAGCGCCTTGCCGTCCAGCTCGACCGCCTCGCCCTCGACGAACTTCAAGGTGACGGTCAGCGGCTCGATCGGCCACGCGCTGCGCGGCGCGCACCAGCCACGCGCGCCCTCGCCCGGAGCTTCCCACTTGTCGATCTCGCCACCGGACATGGTCAGGCCCAGCAGGTTCTCGTTGATCGTGTAAGCCTTCTGCTTGGCGCGCACGCCGAAGCCGCGCTCCTCCAGATACTTCTGCTCGTAGGCGCGAGTCTGGGTGTGTTCCTTCTGGATCTCGCGGATCGGCGCCACGATCTGGTAGTCGCCCAGCGCCTTGACCGCCAGGTCGAAACGCACCTGGTCATTGCCCATGCCGGTACAGCCATGAGCAATCGCATTGGTACCCAGCTCGGCAGCGCGCTTGAGCGCGGCATCGACGATCAGATAACGGTCCGATACCAGCAGCGGGTACTGGCCCTGATAGCCCTCGCCTGCCCAGACGAACGGCTTGACGAAGCCGTTCCAGATTGCCGGACCACCATCGACGGTGACATGGCTGGCGACACCCAATTCGGCGGCGCGCTTCTCGATGAAATCACGCTCTTCGGCATCCACGCCGCCGGTGTCGGCGAACACGGTGTGCACCTTCCAGCCGCGCTCCTGCAGGTAGGGCACGCAGAAGCTGGTGTCGAGCCCGCCGGAGAAGGCCAGGACGATGTCCTTGGAGCCGTGATGGGTGATGGGTGATTCGTGATTCGGAGAAGCGGTTTGCTGCGACATGGGGGAAATCTCTCTACAAGTGAATGATCAGGAGCAGGTTGTGATCGGCTCTTGCCGTTTCGAATCACCAATCACGAATCACAAATCACGGATGGCGCCCCACCAGGGCCGCCATGATCGCCTTCTGCACATGCAGGCGATTCTCCGCCTCGTCGATGGCGATGCAGTTTGGCGAATCCATCACCGCGTCGGTTGCCTTGACGTTGCGGCGAAGCGGCAGGCAGTGGCTGAACACGCCGTTGTTGGTCAGCGCCATCTTCCGCTCGTCGACGATGAAGTGCTTGTACTGGTCGCGGATCGGCTTTTCCGGCTCCCAGTTGCCGAAGAACGGCAGCGCGCCCCAGCTCTTGGCGTAGACCACGTCGGCACCGGCATAGGCGCTGTCGACGTCATGGCTGACCTGCAGCGAGCCACCGCTCTCGGCGACGTTCTGCTGCGCCCAGCCCATGTAGCGCTCGTCCAGGATGTAGTCCGGGGTCGGGCACAGCAGGGTCACGTCCATGCCCAGACGGGTCGCGATGGTCAGCGCCGAGTTGGCCACGGCGGTGTTGAGCGGCTTGGGATGGTAGGTCCAGGTCAACACGTACTTCTTGCCGCGCAGATCACTGGTACCGAAGTGCTCCTGCAGCGCCAGCGCGTGCGCCAGCTCCTGGCAAGGATGGGTGATGGTCTCCATGTTGATGACCGGCACCGGCGAATACTTGGCGAAGGACTTCAGCACGATGTCCTGGCGGTCGTAGGCCCAGTCCACGAACTTCGGGAACGCGCGCACACCGATCAGATCTACGTAGCGACCCAGCACCTTGGCGACCTCGGCGATGTGCTCCTCGGTATCGCCGTCCATCACCGTGCCCAGGTTGAACTCGATCGGCCATGCATCCTTGCCCGGCTGCAGCACCACCGCGTGCCCACCCAGCTGGAACGCGCCCAGCTCGAAACTGGTACGGGTACGCATCGACGGATTGAAGAACACCAGTGCGATCGACTTGCCCTTCAGCTCGCTGCCGAGCTTGTTCTGTTTGAACAGTGCGGCCTGGGTCAACAGCGCGTCCAGTTCGGCGCGGCTCCAGTCCTGGGTGTTCAGGAAGTGCTTGAGGGACATCGATCGTTCCTTTGTTGCGTGGGGCCGCCGAGGGGTGTGGCGGGTGCGCGGGATGCGCTGTCTATTGTGAATCCCTCACAAGAGCCCGCACATCCATGTGCGGGTGTCCTTTTTATTTATTACCGTTGAAACCTTGCCGCCCTGAAAACGAAAAAACCCAGCCTGGGCTGGGTTTTCCGAACGGACAGTACGATGCTCCGGGTTACCCAGCGAGAATGTGGGGTTCCGGTCGACGCGCACGCGAAGTCATGCCGGAGGCCATCCGGGCGGCGCTGGTGTCGTGCTGGTGGGCGTTCGGCTTCATAGGGCGCGCATCCTCGCACGCATGGCGGGCCTGCGCAAGCATCCTTGTGCGACATGGCGAAGCTACAAACTCCTTGTGGGAGGGGCTTCAGCCCCGACGGGCTTTACCTGTGAAGCGGTCGGGGCTGAAGCCCCTCCCACAACCATCCCGCTCAGCGCGCCGGTGCCAGGATCGCGTCGGGGATATAGGGCGTCACCGACACCCGCACCCGCAGCCGGTTGCCGGGGTCCTCCGGCAGGCGCGAGCGGTACTTGGTGCCCTTGTAGACGTAGTCCACGTCGTAGGCGATCGGTCGGCGGAACTCGCGCGGCACCTCGATGATCCGGCAGTTGCGCCGGGTACTGGTCGGTGGCGGCGTCGGAGTCGGCTCGGGAGTTTCCGAGCGCTTGCTGAAGATGTCCTTCACCGAATCCATCATCCGCGAGAACCGCCCTTCCTCGCTGCGTGCCGGCTTGGCGGCCTCTTCGGGTTCGGTCTCGGGACCACACTGCTCTTCCATGCGCGTGGCGCGCAGCGTCTGGTAGACCGGCTCGACGTTGAGCACCTGCGCGTAATCGAGCTTGACGTTCTCGACCACCACCACCCGGTTCTTGCCCGTATCGTCCTGTCCCTGCGCACAGACGCGCAGCGGTTGGCAAGCCAGCAGGCATAGCACGGACAAAAGAAAAGAAGAGCGCATCAGCACCAGCAGGTGGATGTAAGAATTTCCTTAAGTGTAGGGACGGACCTGCGTCTTGGGCTGAACGCCACCCATCCGGGGGCGAAGGGTATGTGCCAGGGCGCGACATCAACTCCCGCGCCGGAATCCCGGCGCAGGCCCTGGAGTGTGCGTGGGCGGGAGCTGCGCGTAGAATCGACCGGCTTCTCTACCCCCGATGCCGATGAGCCTGCGCCTGCACAACAACCTGACGCGGCGGGTCGAACCGTTCGCGCCGCTCGATCCCGCCAGCCCGACGATGTACGTCTGCGGGCCAACCGTCTACAACTACGTCCACATCGGCAACGCCCGTGGCCCGGTGGTGTTCGGGGTGCTGGCCGCCCTGCTGCGCCGTCGCTACGGCGCGCTGCGCTACGCCCGCAACATCACCGACGTGGACGACAAGATCAACGCCGCCGCCAAGGAACAGGGCGTGCCGATCTCGGCGATCACCGACCGCTTCGCCGCCGCCTACCGCGAGGACATGGCCGCGCTCGGCGTGGCCCCGCCGGACATCGAGCCGGAGGCCACCGCGCATATCCCGCAGATCGTGGCGATGATCGAACGCCTGATCGAAGCCGGTCACGCCTACGCCGCCGAGGGTCATGTGCTGTTCGCGGTCGCCAGCTTCGACCGCTACGGCAAGCTCTCCGGTCGCGACCCGGAGGAAATGCTGGCCGGCGCCCGTGTCGAAGTTGCCCCCTACAAGAAGGACCCCGGCGACTTCGTGCTGTGGAAGCCCTCCTCCGATGACCTGCCCGGCTGGGATTCGCCGTGGGGGCGCGGCCGTCCGGGCTGGCACATCGAATGCTCGGCAATGGCCGCCGCGCACCTGGGCGACACCATCGACATCCATGCCGGCGGCGTCGACCTGCAGTTCCCGCACCACGAGAACGAGATCGCGCAGAGCGAGTGCGCCCACGGTGGCGCCACCTTCGCCCGGTTCTGGCTGCACAACGGCATGCTCAACTTCGGCGGCGCCAAGATGAGCAAGTCGATCGGCAACATCGAGCGCGTGCACGACCTGGTGCAGAAGCATCCGCCGGAAGCACTGCGCTACGCCCTGCTCTCGGCCCACTACCGGCAGCCGCTGGACTGGTCGGATGCGCTGATCGAACAGTCCTGCAATACGCTGGACCGGCTGTACGGCACGCTGAGGGATCTGGCTGATATCTCGGCCGATGCCGCCATCCCGACCACGGTCGAGGCGGCGCTGGACGATGATCTCAACACGCCGCAGGCGTTGGCCGAGATCGCCCGCATCGCCGCCGAAGCCCGCAAGGCGGAGAACAAGGAAGAGAGGATCCGGCTGAAGTCGCAGTTGCTCGGCGCAGGCCTTGCGCTCGGTTTGTTGCAACAGACGCCGGAAAGCTGGTTCAACCGCGGCGTTTCCGATGAGGACGACGTGCGCATCCAGGAGCTGATCGAAGCCCGCACCAATGCCAAGAAGGCCCGCGACTTCGCGCGTGCCGACGCCATCCGCGACCAGCTCGCTGGCGAGGGCATCGTGCTGGAGGACACACCGCAGGGCGTGCGCTGGAAGCGCGCCTGACAGCGCCGGCCAACATCCGTACGAGCGGCGTCAGCCGCGATGAGGCATTGCCGATAGAGCCCGATCGCGGCTGACGCCGCTCCTACGAATACCGGCACTCCACGCATGCCGCCCGGAATGGCAACAACGAGAAACACCACGTGACCAACTCCCCCTTCCCGCTCGAACCCACCGCCACCGAGGCCCAGGCCGCCATTGCCGACGAGTTCTCGTTCTTCGGCGACTGGTCCGAACGCTACCAGTACCTGATCGACCTCGGCCGCAAGCTCCCCGTCTTCCCGGAAGAGTGGAAAACCGAAGAGCATCGCCTGCACGGCTGCCAATCGATGGTGTGGATCGTGCCGGAGGGCAATGCCGAGCAACTCGCGTTCCACGCGATCAGTGACTCGGCGATCGTCTCCGGACTGATCTATCTGGCGCTGCGGGTCTACTCCGGCCGCAGCGCGGCGGAAATCCTTGCCACCGAACCGACCTACATCGCCGACATCGGCCTGTCCAAGCACCTCTCGCCCACCCGCAGCAACGGCGTGGCAGCGATGCTGGGCTTCATCCGCGACACCGCCCAGGCGCAGGCCCAGTGAGCGGCGAAATCCCCGCCGACGGCGGAATTCGCGGCCTGTTCGCCCATCCCGGCTTCGTGCTGGTGCTGGCCTATCGCATCTGCGCGATGCTGTCCTACCAGATCGTCGCGGTCACGGTCGGCTGGCACATCTATCAGATCACCGGCAACCCCTTCTCGCTGGGCCTGATCGGGCTGGCCGAGATCCTGCCGTTCTTCTGCGTGGCGCCGTTCGCCGGCTATCTCGTCGACCACCTGCCACGGCGCCGCCTCGGCGTGGCCGCCACCTTCGGGCTGGTCACCACCGCCGTGATCTTGATGGCCGTGGCCAGGGGCTGGATCCCGCTGCGCGGGGTCTGGCCGATCTACGCGGCGATCTCGCTGACCGGCATGGTGCGTTCGTTCCTGTCACCGGTCTACAACGCACTGTTCGCACGCACGTTGCCGCGCGAGGCCTACGCCCGCGGCGCCAGCCTGGGCAGCGTGGTGTTCCAAAGCGGCATGGTGCTCGGCCCGGCGTTGGGCGGTGTACTGGTCGGCTTCGGCGGCAGCGCGCTGGCCTATACCGTCGCCGCGTGCGTCGCGCTGGCAGCCGTGGCGGCGCTGCTGGTATTGAAGGTGGAGGAGCCGGCGCCGTCCGACACGCGCGCACCGATCTTCCGCAGCATCGCCGAGGGCGCGCGCTTCGTGTTCTCCAACCAGATCATGCTCGGCGCGATGGCGCTGGACATGTTCTCGGTGCTGCTCGGCGGCGCGGTATCGATGCTGCCGGCCTTCATCCACGACATCCTGCATTACGGCCCCGAGGGGCTCGGCATCCTGCGCGGCGCCCCGGCGCTGGGCTCGGTGCTGGTGGGACTGTGGCTGGCGCGGCGTCCGCTGCAGCGCAACGCAGGGCGCGTGCTGCTGTTTGCGGTGGCCGGATTCGGCCTGTGCACGATCGCGTTCGGGCTGTCACGGCATTTCTGGCTGTCGGCGGTGATCCTGCTCGCCTACGGCATGTGTGACGGCGTCTCCGTGGTGGTGCGCCAGACCATCCTGCAACTGGCCACCCCGGATGACATGCGCGGCCGCGTGTCGTCGATCAGTGGCATTTTCATCGGCTCATCCAACGAACTGGGCGCGTTCTACGACGGCACGATGGCGCGCCTGATCGGCCTGGTGCCCGCTGTGGTGATGGGCGGCTGCGTGACCCTGGTGGTGGTCGCGACTACCGCGTGGAAAGCACCGAAGCTGCGCCGCTTGAATCTGCGCGACCTGCATTGATGTTGATTCGGATCGCCGTGAGCGGAGCTTGCTTCGCCGCAGCTTTCACCAGGAAAAGCTCCCGCAGAGTACTTCTAGCAACGAATTTTCCCGCAAACTTTCGCTAAACTCTATTACGTGGCCGAGACATTCAAAGAGCGCATGAAACGCGTCCGTGTACGTGCAGGCTTCAAAAGCCAGCGTACGGCGGCCAACGCCATTGGATGCGACCGAGGTAATGTCGGGATGTGGGAAGCCCCATCCAGCACCGTCCAGTCTGTCGGGCAGGACTGGTTGTTTGAAGTGGCCCGTGCTTATCAAGTGCGGCCCCAGTGGATTAACGATCTATCCTCAACAAATGATGGCTACCCGTGGATGCCGAACGAAGGCGAACACGTCAAGGTCTATGCATATCAAATTAGGGCGGTGGATGGAGAGGACGGCATAGACTCCTCCACCGATGTCGCGATCCCAGTACACGACATAGATGTATCCGGCGGCCCTGGTGTCATCATCCCCGAATACGTCGAGACCAAGTATCGACTGCCCTACCAGATTGACTGGCTGAATCGCTGGGACGCCAAACCCAAAGACATCCTAATCGCCAAGGTCCGAGGCTCCTCTATGGAGCCGGTCCTTTACGATGGTGACAAGGTGGTCATCCATACAAACCGCAGACGAATCGTGGACGATTGCGTCTACTCACTCATCTACGCTGGAGAAGCCCGTGTGAAGCGGCTATTCAAGCTACCCGGTGGTGGGCTACGTATCGTCAGCAGTAATCCTGACAAGAGTCGCTACCCCGACGAAATTATTCAGCCCAATGAACTTGGGGTGATCTACATCATTGGCCAAGTCATCGACAAGATGGGGAGTGGCGGGCTTGGCTTTTGAATCAGTGGCAATCCCACACCAGTACCGCACTCACCAATGAATGTAGGTCCGTAACAAACCTCCGCAGCGCCCCGATGTCGCCAATCAATTGGTTCCGCACTCGATGATGCTAAGACCATAATCAGGACCATTGCCTCCAAAGCCTCGCATTCAACATCCGGAAGCTGCATCAACCGAGCACCTACTCATCACGTGAAGGATCGATCAGAGTTACTCAATACTCTGCCGCAAAGCCAAACACGCCAGCAATATCCGCTTCTTCAAATTTGTTCCATGGATATCCTATAACTTGAGCTCCAACAAGGATGGACACGGCTAGCTTGACCAGCCAGCCGATACAGCCACTGATGTCCACGACACAGCCCTGGAACACTAATCCGATAAGCAGGCCTGCACCAATGACACCCAGCTCACTCAACCGGCTCCTCAGGTAGCTCAGCCAGCTCAGCAAGTAGTGCGTCTGCACAGTCCACTGAATACCGGGCAATAAGCCTCGGATGGCTATTCCTGTTCACTTCATTTGCAAGATGTCCTTGCATTGCGATCGCGGCCAACAGCTCACGCTTGGTCAAACCGGTTGCCCACCCAGTCGCGTCTCCAGTTTGCACGCCGCGAACAATCTCACCTTCGATCCACTCACACTCCACCGGCATTGCCGGCACATTCCCACTCTGTTTCATTCGTGTTCCTCGTTCCATGCTGTAAGTCATACCAAAAATTGATCAGACCAAGCCATTGCAGCCAACGAGAGATGCTCAAAAGGCACCTGACTCAGCCACCTCAGCCACCTCAGCCATAGCTATCAGCTCATTTATCGCCACTTTCGTGCTCAGTGTTGACCACAGAATAATGCTAAATAAATTTAGCAAAAAGGTCAAGTTTTTAGCGGCCCAATTTTATAGCGAGAGCTGAACACTAGGTGGTTCATTCACACACTTATAAGATGCTCTACTCCGCTACCCACGAGGCAGCCGCGGCACACCCGATCTGTCTGGTACCAGCGGCGGTGACGGGCCGCTGCGTGACCCTGGTGGTGGTCGCGACCACCGCGTGGAAAGCACCAAAGCTGCGCCGCTTGAATCTGCGTGACCTGCATTGAGGCTGATTCCAGCGCTGCGGTAGTGCGGAGCTTGTGCTTGCATCCCTTTTCGGGGCTCCGCTGAGGCTTTCGTCGGGAAAGCTCCAGCCGGGCAAGCTCGGCTCCACGCGGTTCTGAACTTGCTCAGAGCAAGCCCAACTGCACCACTTCCGGCAAGGGCATCCGTAGTTCCGGCAAGCCCGGCAAACGTGTCCGCAGCAAACTGTGGAAGCGCAGCGCCTGTTCTGCCGCCAGATGGTTGTCGGGTGTGTGCAGGAACACATACGGCGTGCGCCCCGCTTCGATCCAGGCCGCGACCTTGTCCGCCCAAGGCTCCAGGTAGACCTGATTCGCATCCAGATCGGGGCCGCCGATGAAGCGCACCTGCGGGCTCTGGCTGAAGGCCGCCGCGCGCACTGGCAGCCTCGGCTTCTTTGCCTGCGCGTGCGCCACTGCCGGATCGTCCGCGGTGCAGGCGAACAGCGCGCGCGAATCGAAGCAGATCCGTTCTACCCCGCGCGCCTGCAGCAGACGATTGAGCATCCGCTCCTCCTCGCCTCGTGCGAAGAACGCCGGATGGCGCACTTCCACCGCCAACGCGTGCGCGGCGAAATGGTCCAGCCATACCGTCAGCTCGCCCAGCCGCTCCGGGCCGAAGCCAGCCGGCAGTTGCAGCCACAACGGCGCGACCCGGCCGCCGAGTGGCATCAGCAAATCGAGAAAAGCCTCGGTGGCCTTCAGCCGCTCGCGCAGGTCACCTTCGTGGCTGATGTCACGCGGCAGCTTGGCGCAGAAGCGGAAATCCTCAGGCATCACCACGGCCCAGCGCTGCACGGTGGCCGGCGCCGGACGCGCATGGAAGGTGGTGTTGCCCTCCACCGCGTTGAACACCTGCACGTAGTGGCCAAGGCTGTCGGCCGGACGCAGGTCGGCGGGATAGAAAGCACCTCGCCAGGCTGGCTCATTCCACGATGGGCAGCCGAGGCGGTAAGGCAGGCGATCGGAAATGGGCGGCACGATGAACGGACGAAACGCAGGAAACCGGGGCGAGACAGTCTAAGCGGCCACGCCACGCGCTACGAGAAAGAACCTCGCACTTGATGGATGTGCCGCGCGCCTGCGAGGGGCTCACAAAAAAACCCCGCGCAGAGCGCGGGGCTTCGGGTCGTTACGCAGATGCGAGCGGGATCAGTCGCCCTGCTGCTTCTGCATGTGCTCCCAACGCTCCTGAGCATCGATGGTGCGCTCGGCGGTCAGGCGCGCCTCCAGGCGCTCCAGGCCGATTTCCTCACCGGTATCGACGCAATAGCCGTAGTCACCGGCATCCAGGCGCTTGAGCGTGCTGTCGATCTTGCCGATCAGCTTGCGGTAGCGGTCGCGGGTACGCAGTTCCAGCGAGTTCTCGGTCTCGCGGGTCGCACGCTCGGCTTCGTCGCCGATGTCGCGTACTTCTTCGCGCAGGTTCTCGATGGTCTGCTTGGATTCCTCGACCAGGTCGATGCGCCAATGCAGCAGGCGCTGGCGGAAGTACTCCTGCTGCAGCGTGCTCATGTACTCCTCATCCGCCGCAGGCTTGTAGCCGGCTGGCAGGATCGGGCGGCCGGTGGCTTCGTCGATCTTGTACTCGACCACCTTGTACTTGTTGCGCGGCGTCGGCGCGGCGGGCCTGGAGGTCACCGCGACGGCAACCTTGCCGACCGGGCGCGTGATGACCGGCTTGGCGGGCGATTGGGTTTTGCTGGGGGTTTTTGCTGAGGATTTCGAAACGGGCACGGGATTCTTGCTTGAGGGGGTTGCAGGCTTGGCAGACGGCTTGGCCTCGGCCTTCTTCGGGGCCGAAACGGGGGCCGGCGCGGGGGCCTTGGCCGGAACAGACTTGACCGGTGCCGGCTTGCTGGCCGGCTTCGGCGCGGGCTTGGCAGCGACCGGCTTGGCGGTGACTACCGGCGTCGCCTTCTTCGCTGCCGGCTTCTTGGCTACGGCAACGGTCTTGGCTACGGGTTTCTTTACGGGCTTGGCTACTGCCGCGGTCTTGACGGGAGCAGCCTTCTTCGCGGGCGCCTTCTTGGCAACCGGTTGCTTGACAGCAGTTGGCTTCTTGACGGCCTTGGCGACCGGCTTGGAAGCGGGCTTTGCCGCCGCGACCTTCTTTACAACAGGCTTGGCGGTCTTCTTGGCGGCCTTTACGGCCTTCTTTGCAGGTGTTTTAGCAGCCACGAAACGCTCTTCCTTGGTTCCCCCGGGGCCCGGGAAAGCGGAACTTTATAGCCCACCCTAAGCCGCGACGGCAACCACGCATTTAATCCACCCATTTGGGAGAGTGGCATATCATGCCTCAGTGATCGCCCGTCTGCTCATCGCGCTGCTGCGCTTCTACAAGCGGTTCATCAGCCCCCTGCTGGGGCCGCGCTGCCGTTTCGAACCCAGTTGTTCCCAATACGCGATGACCGCCATCGCCCGCTACGGCCCGCTGCGCGGCTGTTGGCTCGGCGCGCGCCGCCTGGCCCGCTGCCACCCCTTCCATCCGGGCGGCTACGATCCGGTGCCCGACGCATCCCCTCCCTCATGCCGCTGTACAGGAAAACATCCATGACCCGCACCCTCATCCGCAACGCCCGCCTGGTCAACGAAGGCCAACAGTTCGAGGCCGACCTGCGCATTGGCGCGGATGGCCGGATCGAGCGCATTGCGCCGCAGATTGCGCCCGAGCCGGGCGAAACCGTGGTCGATGCCGCCGGACGCTGGCTGTTGCCCGGGATGATCGACGACCAGGTGCACTTCCGTGAACCCGGTCTCACCCACA
Source organism: Pseudomonas sp. GW821-FHT07E12 (assembly GCF_058986605.1). Classification (NCBI taxonomy): domain Bacteria; kingdom Pseudomonadati; phylum Pseudomonadota; class Gammaproteobacteria; order Pseudomonadales; family Pseudomonadaceae; genus Pseudomonas; species Pseudomonas sp. GW821-FHT07E12. Next base: position 16,189 of record NZ_JBYSVX010000025.1, read on the forward strand.
AGGGCGATATCGCGACCGAGTCGGCCGCCGCGGTCGCCGGCGGCCTGACCAGCTTCATGGACATGCCCAACACCAATCCGCCCACGCTCGATGCCGCCGCATTGCAGGCCAAGTACGACGCCGCCGCCGGCCGCGCCTGGGGCAACTACGGCTTCTACATGGGCGCCAGCAACGACAACCTGGCGGCGATCCAGTCGCTGGATCCGAAGACCGCGCCGGGCATCAAGGTGTTCATGGGCGCCTCCACCGGCAACATGCTGGTGGACAACCCGGAGACGCTCGATGCGATCTTCCGCGATGCGCCGACGCCGATCATCACCCACTGCGAGGACACCCCGACCATCGATGCCACGATGGCCGCGTTCAAGGAAAAGTACGGCGATGCGCTGACGCCGGACATGCACCCGGACATCCGCTCGCGCGAGGCCTGCCTGAAGTCCTCGCTGCTGGCGACCTCGCTGGCGAAGAAGCACGGCACCCGCCTGCACGTGCTGCACATCTCCACCGCCGACGAGCTGGCGCTGTTCGAGCGCGGCCCGCTGGTGGACGAGAACGGCAAGCTGCGCAAGCGCATCACTGCCGAGACCTGCATCCATTTCCTGCGCTTCGACCGCGCCGACTACGCGCGGCTGGGCAACCTGATCAAGTGCAATCCGGCGATCAAGGACGCCAGCGACCGTGAGGCGCTGACCGCCGCGCTGGTCGAGGACGTGATCGACGTGCTCGCCACCGACCACGCCCCGCACACCTGGGAAGAGAAGCAGAAGCCCTACGCGCAGGCGCCATCGGGCCTGCCGCTGGTGCAGTACGCACTGGTCGCGGCGCTGGAGCTGGTGCACGAGGGCAAGCTCGACATCGCCACGGTGGTACGCAAGTTCGCGCATGCGCCGGCGCAGTTGTTCGATGTGGCCGAACGCGGCTTCCTGCGCGAGGGTTACTGGGCCGATCTGGTGCTGGTCGAGGACGTGCCGTTCACCGTCAAGCGCGAGGACGTGCTGTCCAAGTGCGGCTGGTCGCCGTTCGAAGGCACCACCTTCCGTTCGCGCGTGGCCTCGACCTGGGTCAACGGCCGTCAGGTCTGGAATGGCAGCGAACTGGTCGGCACGCCGGCCGGGCAGCGTCTGGCGTTCGATCGTTGATGCGTCGGCTGGTGGCACTGGCGGTGCTGGCGAGCGCACCGCTGCTGTGCGCGGATCTGCCGGAAGCGCACGCCCAGGCAACGGCCGACACGCGCAGCGTGTTCCCGGCCAGCGTCTCGCAGGGCGCGCTGGTGATCGGCAAGGTACCGGCCGGCAGCAAGGTCGAGTACGCCGGGCGCAACCTGCGCGTCAGCAGCTACGGCAGTGTCGTGTTCGGCATCGGCCGTGACGAGAAAGGGCCGGTGCAGGTGCGTATCACCCGGGCGGACGGTGGCAGCGACACCGCCAGCATCATCGTCACGCCGCGCGACTGGCCGGTCGAATACGTCAACGGCGTGCCGCCCAAGACCGTCAATCCGCCGCCGGAGATCGCCGAACGGATCCGGCGCGAGCAGGCCCAGGTCACCGCCGCGCGCGACCGCGACGATGCCCGTACCGACTTCGCCCAGCCGTTCATCTGGCCGGTGCAGGGCCGGATCAGCGGCCGCTTCGGCAACGCCCGCGTCTACAACGGCCAGACCGCGGGTTCGGGACACTCGGGCATGGACATCGCGGTGCCGACCGGCACGCCGGTGAAAGCACCGGCCGCCGGCGTGATCACTTTCGCCGCGCCGGACCTGTATCTGACCGGTGGCACGCTGCTGCTCGATCATGGTTTCGGGGTCAGCTCCAACTTCCTGCACCTGTCGCGCATCGATGTGAAAGTGGGTGATCGCGTGGAACAGGGCCAGGTGATCGGCGCCGTTGGTGCCACCGGGCGCGCGACGGGACCGCACCTGCACTGGGGAATGAATTGGTTCGACGTGCGGATCGATCCCTTGCTGGTGCTGGATCGTACGAAATAGCTACTACGCCTGTTGCGCCTGTGGGAGGGACTTCAGTCCCGACGGGCTTTACCGGCCGGCTGTCGGGACTGAAGTCCCTCCCACAAAGTCTCTTCGATTCAGCCGCTTGAGTCCCACGACAAGCCAAGACACTGGGTCCCCGCCTGCGCGGGGACGACGGTAGGGCGCGCGCGATATTCGGTGCAGATCGACCCGGAGAAGCCGCCCGGTAGCCGCTACCTACCCACCTCTTCCAGACCTACCCGCCGTCGCCGGTATCCGGTGTCCACACCGGGCTTATAAGCAAAGTGTTGCCGCGTACGCGGCAATGGCGATCCCCGCGCCCGGGGTGGCAGCCGCACGGCGCCATCTCATGCCGGACGCGCCCCCACTGCCCGCCGGAGATCCGCACGATGACACTCGAGAAACTCAAACCCACCCTTGGCACCTGGCAGTTGTGGGGCATCGCCGTGGGCTTGGTGATCTCCGGCGAGTACTTCGGCTGGAGCTACGGCTGGGGCACCGCCGGCACGCTCGGCTTCCTGGTCACCGCGGTGATGGTGGCGGTGATGTACACCTGCTTCATCTTCAGCTTCACCGAGCTGACCACCGCGATCCCGAACGCCGGCGGCCCGTTCGCCTACAGCCTGCGCGCATTCGGCGCCCGGGGCGGCATGATCGCCGGCATCGCCACGTTGATCGAGTTCGTGTTCGCGCCACCGGCCATCGCCATGGCGATCGGCGCCTATCTCAACGTGCAGTTTCCCGCGCTCGATCCACGCGTTGCGGCGATCGGTGCCTATGCGGTGTTCATGGCCCTCAACATCGTTGGCGTGGCGATCGCGGCCACCTTCGAGTTGATCGTCACCATCCTGGCGGTGATCGAGCTGCTGGTGTTCATGGGCGTGGTCGCGCCCGGTTTCAGCTTCGCCAACTTTGCCGCCAACGGCTGGGCCGGCAGCGACAGCTTCAGCCCTGCTGCGATCGGCGGCATTTTCGCGGCAATCCCGTTCGCGATCTGGTTCTTCCTGGCGATCGAAGGCGCGGCGATGGCCGCCGAGGAAGCCAAGGATCCCAAGCGCACCATTCCGCGTGCCTACATCACCGGCATATTGACCCTGGTGGTGCTGGCCGTCGGGGTGATGGTGTTCGCCGGCGGCGTCGGCGACTGGCGCCAGCTGTCCAACATCAACGATCCGCTGCCGCAGGCGATGAAGACGGTGGTCGGGCACAGCTCGGCGTGGCTGCACATGCTGGTGTGGATCGGCCTGTTCGGCCTGATCGCCAGCTTCCACGGCATCATCCTGGGCTACTCGCGGCAGTTCTTCGCATTGGCCCGTGCCGGCTTCCTGCCGCACGGGCTGGCCAAGCTGTCGCGCTTCCGCACCCCGCACCGGGCGATCCTGGCCGGTGGCGTGATCGGCATCGCCGCGATCCTCAGCGACGGCGTGGTGCAGATCCAGGGCATGTCGCTGACCGCGGCGATGATCACGATGTCGGTGTTCGGCGCGATCGTGATGTACGTGATGAGCATGCTCAGCCTGTTCAAGCTGCGCCGCAGCGAGCCGCACCTGGAGCGCAGCTTCCGCGCGCCGGGTTATCCGGTGGTGCCGGGCATCGCCCTGGTGCTGGCGCTGGTGTGTCTGGCGGCGATGATCTGGTTCAATCTGCTGGTCGCCGCGATCTTCGCCGGACTGATGCTGCTGGGTATCGGCAGCTGCGTGCTCAGTCTGCGTCAGGACACTCCGACCATCGGCGAGGCCACCGAGCCGGCATGAGTTTCGTCCATGCCGTGGGCGGCGAGCGCTTCGTGTTCGCCGACCTGAAGGATCTGCTGGCGAAGGCCACGCCAGCGCGTTCCGGCGACGCGCTGGCAGGCGTCGCCGCCGCCACGGCCCGCGAACGTGTCGCCGCGCAGATGGCACTGGCCGAGCTGCCGCTGCGGCACTTTCTCCACGAAACGGTGATCCCCTACGAGGACGACGAGGTCACCCGGCTGATCGTCGATGAGCACGATGCGGGTGCATTCGCCCCGATCGCGCACCTCACCGTGGGTGGTCTGCGCGACTGGCTGCTCTGCGAGGATGCCAACGAAACAGCACTTGCCGCGCTTGCGCCGGGGCTTACTCCGGAAATGGCCGCGGCGGTCTCCAAGCTGATGCGGGTGCAGGATCTGGTGCTGGTCGCGCAGAAGATCCGCGTGACCACCGCGTTCCGCAACACGCTCGGCCTGCGCGGACGGCTGAGCACGCGACTGCAGCCCAACCATCCCACCGACGACGCGGCCGGGGTCGCCGCCAGCGTGCTGGACGGGCTGCTGTATGCCAATGGCGATGCGGTGATCGGCATCAATCCGGCCAGTGACTCGCTGCCGGCCACCTGCGAACTGCTGCGCCTGCTCGACGGGGTGATCCAGAGCTACGGCATTCCGACCCAGTCCTGCGTGCTGGCGCACGTGACCACCACGATCGAGGCGATCGCGCGCGGCGTGCCGGTCGATCTGGTGTTCCAGTCGATCGCCGGCACCCAAGCTGCCAATGCCAGCTTCGGCATCGATCTGGCACTGCTGCAGGAGGGCTATGAGGCCGGGTTGTCGCAGCAGCGCGGCAGCGTCGGTCAGAACGTCATGTATTTCGAGACCGGCCAGGGCAGCGCGCTGTCGGCCGGCGCCCATTTCGGCGTGGACCAGCAGACCTGCGAGACCCGCGCCTATGCAGTGGCGCGCAAGTTCAAGCCGCTGCTGGTCAATACCGTGGTCGGCTTCATCGGCCCGGAGTACCTGTACGACGGCAAGCAGATCATCCGCGCCGGGCTGGAAGACCACTTCTGCGGCAAGCTGCTGGGCGTGCCGATGGGCTGCGACATCTGCTACACCAATCACGCCGAGGCCGACCAGGACGACATGGACGTGCTGCTGACCCTGCTCGGCACCGCCGGGATCAACTTCATCATGGGCATCCCCGGCTCGGACGATGTGATGCTGAACTACCAGACCACCTCGTTCCACGACGCGCTGTACGCACGTCAGGTGCTGGGGCTGCGCCCTGCCCCGGAATTCGAGGCGTGGCTGGAGAGCCACGGCATCCTGCGCCTGCACGATGGTCGTTTCGAACTCGGCGGCGAACTGCCGCCGGCGTTCCGCAAGGCACTGCAGCGCTGGGAGGACAAGGCCGCATGAGCGACATGCGCGCTGATCCGTGGACGCGGTTGCGCCGCCTCACCCCGGCGCGGATCGCACTCGGTCGCGTCGGCACCAGCCTGCCGACGGCGGCGCACCTGGATTTCCAGCTCGCGCATGCGCAGGCACGCGATGCGGTGCACCTGCCGTTCGATCCGCAGCCGCTGTGTGCATCACTGGATGCACGTCAGCGTTCGTACCTGCGATTGCACAGCGCGGCAGCGGATCGGCATGTCTATCTGCAGCGTCCCGATCTGGGCCGACGATTGGACGCGGCCTCGGTCGAGGAACTGCGTGCCCATGTCGCACTGCGCGGCGGCGGGGCCGATCTGGGCGTGGTGGTCGCCGACGGCCTGTCGGCGCTGGCGGTACACCGGCACGCACCGACGATGCTGGACCGGATCGACGCATTGGCCGCACGCCATGGCTGGTCGCTGGCGCCGGTGGCGTTGGTCGCACAGGGCCGCGTCGCGGTTGGCGACGAAGTCGGCGAACTGCTGGGCGTGCGTGCGCTCGTGGTGCTGATCGGTGAACGCCCAGGCTTGAGTTCACCCGACAGCCTCGGCCTCTACCTCACCTGGGCACCGCACGTGGGCTGCAACGACGCGTTGCGCAACTGCATATCCAACATCCGGGGCGAAGGATTGAGCTACGCGGAGGCCGTGCACAAGCTCGACTACCTGCTCGGCGAGGCGTTTCGGCGCCGGCTTTCGGGTGTGCAGTTGAAGGATGAAGCCAGTGCGCCAGTGGCGGCGCTGGAAAGCGATGGTGCGCGTGCAGGTAATTTCTTGCTGCCGGATTTGTAGACGCGGGTCTGCGTGGCCTAGGGCCATCAGCCGCGATGCGGCGTTCTCGGTGATGAAGCCCCATCGCGGCTGACACCGCTCCTACGAAAACGTACGAAGCATCATGCTCCGCCGCTGGCGGCGCGCCAGCTGTGCCAGAGTTGTTGCAGCGGCGGCGCGAACGCAGGCTTGCCGGCGTGTTCGCGCTGCAGGCGCAGCCTCGCGAGTCGTGACCAGATTCGATGCGGACGAGCCAGCGCTGGCTTGGCCGGCCACGCACGCAGCAGCTCGGCGCTCCAGCGCGCTGCATCGATGCCCGCAGGACGACCCGCGGTACCAGCCGCCGCTGTCCTCGCCTGCAGCCACTGCACCGCAATCGCGCGTGCGTCGTCACGACCCGTATTGCGCTCGAACAACACCCGCTCTACCGCAGCCGCCGCCTCGGCGAACGGCAGCAGGTCCTGCACCGCCTGTTCCAGCGATACCGGCGGCGTCCGCGCCTCCTGCATCAACGGCAAGGTCTCGGCCAGCTCCGCCCATGGCGCGCGCACCGGTTCGAGCAGTCGTCCCAGCGGATGACGCGAGCGCTGGGCGCTCCAATCACGCAACTCCTGCTGCCACCACGCCAGCTTGGCGTCGGCCGGCAGCGGGTCGCCGGCGATGTTCATGATGTCCTCGAACTCCTGCAGCAGCGCGAACCACGCCACTGTCAGCGGGCGCTGTGCTTCCGGCACGAACGGCTCGGCCACCGCCCATTCCGGCCAGCGGGTGCGCCACTTGTCGAGAAAGCTGTCGAGTGCGGAAGGGCTCATGCTGGCTTGCGACAACATCTCAGCCACCAACCGTGGCCGGCCATGCGTCCGGCGCCAACAGTTGCGAAGGCTGCTCGACAAGCACGTCGGCGCGCCACGTCAGCGGATCGTCGCCATCCAGACGATAGCCCCACAGCACCGCCACCGACGGCATGCCGGCAGCCTGCGCGGCGAGGATGTCGCGCTCGTCGTCGCCGACATAGACACACTCACCGGCAGCAAACCCGATGCGCTCGGCCGCGACCAGCAGCGGCAACGGATGTGGCTTGCGCTCGGCCAGCGTGTCGCCACCGATCAGCACCGCGCAGCGCGTCTCCCAGCCCAGTTGGGGCAGGATCAGTCGCGCCAGGTATTCCGGCTTGTTGGTGACGATGCCCCAGGCAACACCGGCAGCTTCGAGCGTGTCGAGCATCGCGGCAACGCCATCGAACAGCACCGCATGCTGCCCAAGCAACGCCTGATAGCGATCAAGGAACTCGGGCACCAGCGCTTCACGCTCGGCAGGCTCCAACTCGGGAAAGGCCACACCCAACATCGCCCGCGAACCCTTGGACACCACCGGCCGCAGCTGCTCCAGCGCCAGCGGCGCGCGACCACGCTCGGCCAGCATCTGATTGGCCGTCACCAGCATGTCCGGCGCGCTGTCGAGCAAGGTGCCGTCGAGATCGAACAGCACCGCGCCGGGAAACCGGGACCCGGGACCGGGGACCGGGGACCCGGGAAAGCGATCGTGACCTTTTCCCGGCTCCGGCTTTCCCGGGTCCCTGCCCCCCATCACGCCTTCACCGCACATGCCAGGTAATTGACCTCGGTCCGCGACGACAGCCGCGCGCGGTTGCGCCAGGGCTCGTAAGCCATGCCGCTGACGTCTTGCAGTTGCAGCCCGGCTTCGCGCAGCCACGAGGCCAGCTCGGCCGGCTTGATGAAGTCCTGATAGCGGTGCGTGCCCTTCGGCAGCAGCCGCGCCACGTACTCGGCACCGACCACCGCCAGCGCGAATGCGGCCGGGGTGCGGTTGATCGTCGACAGGAACAGCGTGCCCCCCGGTTTCAGCAGGCGCGCGCAGGCGTCGATGATCGAGGTCGGATCGGGTACGTGCTCCAGCATTTCCATGCAGGTGACCGCATCGAACGAGGCCGGCTCGGCCGCGGCGAGGTCTTCCACGGCCTGCACGCGGTAATCCACCTGCACACCCGACTCCAGGCCGTGCAGGCGCGCGACCTTGACCAGTTCAGGCGCCAGATCGAGCGCGGTGACCTGCGCGCCCTGCCGGGCCAGCGCCTCGCTGAGCAGACCTCCGCCGCAACCGACGTCGAGCACGCGCGCACCGGGCAGCGCGACACGCGAGGCCACGTACTGCAAGCGCACCGGATTGAGCGCGTGCAGCGCCTTCTGCGGGCCATCCTCATCCCACCAGCGGGTGGCCAGCGCGGCGAACTTGTCGAGTTCGGCCTGGTTGAAGTTGGCGCTCTGGGAATGCGGGCTGTTCATTTTGTGGTTCTCTCGATTCGTCATTCCCGCGAAACGCTCTTCCACAGCCGAATGGCTGGTAAAGCGGGAATGACAGGAAGCTCAGCTGGCCCGGATCGTAGCAATCCGCGCCCGCCACTGGCGTGCATTGGCGACCAGCCCGGCCACATCCATGCCGACCAGCTCGCGCTGCACCAGCTTGGGCTTGCCGGCGATCCACACGTCGCTGACCTGCTGGCGGCCGGTGGCGTAGACCAGTTGCGAGAGCACGTTATGCAGCGGCTGGGTCTCCAGCGCCGACAGGTCCACGCAGGCCAGGTCGGCCTGCTTGCCGACCTCGATCGAGCCGATCTTCTCGCCGAAGCCCAGCGCGCGTGCGCCGCCCAGCGTGGCCGCGCGCAGCGTGGTCGCCGCGTCCAGCGCGGTGGCGTCGTTGGCGACCGCCTTGGCCAGAATTGCGGCCGTGCGGTTCTCGCTGAACATGTCCAGATCGTTGTTGCTGGCGCAGCCGTCGGTGCCGATTGCCAGGTTCACACCGGCCCGCACCAGCGCGCAGGCCGGGCAGAAGCCGGAGGCCAGCTTGAGGTTGGATTCCGGGCAATGCACCACGTGCACGCCGCGCTCGGCGCACAGGTGGATCTCGCTTTCGATCAGTTGGGTCATGTGCACCGCGATCAGGCGGTCGTTGACCAGGCCGAGCCGGTCCAGCCGCGCCAGCGGGCGTTGTCCATACTGGCTGATCGAATCGGCGATTTCCTGCGCGGTTTCGTGGGTGTGCAGGTGCACCGGCACGTCGAGCTGGTCGGACAGCATCCGCACCCGCTCGAAGTTGGCGTCACTGACCGTGTACGGCGCGTGCGGTGCGAACGCGGTGCCGATCAGCGGATCGCCACGCCACTGGTCATGCAGCTCGCCGGCGCGGTCGAAATACTCGTCGTCGGACTTGGCCCAGGCGGTCGGGAAATCGATGATCGCCGCGCCGACCAGCGCGCGGAAGCTATGCTTCTTGTAGACCGCGGCCTGCACGTCGGCGAAGAAGTAGTTCTCGTTGGCGCAGGTGGTACCGCCGCGCAGCATCTCGGCGATCGCCAGGGTGGTGCCGTCGGCGACGAATTCCGGCCCGATCACCGCGCTCTCGACCGGCCAGATGTGCTCACGCAGCCAAGTCATCAAAGGCAGATCATCGGCGACGCCACGCAGCAGCGTCATCGGATTGTGGGTGTGCGCGTTGACCAGACCCGGGATCAGTGCGGCCTCGGGCCGCGAAACCACGTCGGCCGGCGCGAAGCGCGCACGTGCCTCTGCGCGCGGCAGCAGCGCGACGATCTCGCCGTTGCGCACCGCCACCGCATGATCCTCCAGTACCACCGCATGCGGCTCGATCGGGACCACGTAGCCGGCTTCGATCAGCAGGTCGCAGGATTCGGGGGTGCTCGTGGTGTCGGTCATGGGGGCCGTCGATGTGTGGGGGGAAAGCCGCCGGTGGCACTCGGGAAAGCAGGTTTCCGGCGCCGGCATTCAGGCGGTTCGCAGAGAGGTCCTTCTACCGTCGCCCCCGCGTGGGCGGGGGCCCAGGGACTTTGGTTTTTTGCTTTTCGGCTTTGGGGCCGCTGCTTCAGGCAACCGCAGAAGCTGGAGACGCTGGATCCCCGCTTGCGCGGGGATGACGCTGAAGCAAAAACAGAAGCCGAAAGCAGAAGCAACGTCCCTGGATCCCCGCTTTCGCGGGGATGACGCAACGGCAAAGGCGCTTGCGCTATGCGCAAGCGCGCCGTTGCGTCACTTGACGCGTGCGGAGTACTCGCCCGAGCGGGTGTCGACCTTGATGATCTCGTCCTGATTGACGAACAGCGGCACGCGCACGACGGCACCGGTCTCCAGGGTCGCCGGCTTGCCGCCGCCGCCGGAGGTATCGCCACGCACGCCCGGATCGGTCTCGGTGATCTTCAGCTCGACGAAGTTCGGCGGCTGCACCCAGATCGGGGAACCGTTCCACAGCGTCACGATGCAGTCTTCCTCGCCCTTCAGCCACTTGTCGGCGCCGCCCATGCCGGCCTTGTCGGCCTGCACCTGCTCGAAGGATTCCGGGTCCATGAAGTGCCAGTACTCGCCATCGCTGTACAGGTAGCGCATGTCGGTATCGACCACGTCGGCCACTTCCACGTCGTCGGTGGCCTTCATAGTCATTTCGACCACGCGGCCGGACTTGATGAAGCGGTACTTCATGCGGGTGAACGCCTGGCCCTTGCCCGGCTTGACGTACTCGGTCTCGGTGATGACCGCTGGTTCATTGTTGACCAGGATCTTCATCCCGTTCTTGACGTCATTCATGCCAACAGTGGCCATGTGCACTCCTCGAATAAGGCAAAACCGCCGCGCTGAGCGGCCGGCCGGATAGAATGGGGAGCCCGCCGCGACCGGCGGGCGTTTGTTTTCTGACCGCAAATGATAACCGCAGCCCCCCTTCCCTTGCAGCCATCCCTGCTCCGCGCCGCCGCCAGCCGCTGGCAACAGGCCTGGCGCGAGGCCATACGCGACCCGCGCGAGCTGCTCGGCATGCTCGGTCTTGAGCACGAAGCCGCCCGGATCTCCGACGAAGCCGCGGCCCAGTTCGCATTGCGGGTGCCGCGCGGTTTTGTCGCCCGCATGCGCGCCGGCGACCTGACCGACCCGCTGCTGCGCCAGGTGCTGCCGATCACCGACGAGATGCAGGTCGTACCGGGCTTCGCTCTCGACGCGGTCGGCGACGGTGCCGCCAGGAAGGCCACCGGCGTCATTCAGAAATACCGCGGCCGCGCCCTGCTGGTCGCCACCGGCAGCTGCGCGGTGCATTGCCGCTACTGCTTCCGCCGGCACTTCCCATATGCCGATGAGACCGCCGCGCGTGAGGGCTGGCGCGAGGCGGTGGCCGCGATCGCCGCCGATCCCACGATCGACGAGGTACTGCTGTCCGGTGGCGACCCGCTGTCGCTGGCCACGCCCAAACTGGCCGAGCTGACCGACGCGCTGCGCGCGATCCCGCACCTGAAGCGCCTGCGCATCCACAGCCGGCTGCCGGTGGTGTTGCCCGAGCGTGTCGACGGCCCGCTGCTGGACTGGCTCGCCTCCCTGCCATGGCCGGTGGCGCTGGTGATCCATGCCAACCATGCCAATGAATTCGATGCCTCGGTCGATGCCGCACTTGCCGCGCTGCGCGGTGTCGGCGTCCAGCTGCTGAATCAGGCGGTGCTGCTACGCGGCGTCAACGACGATGTCGAAACGCTGGTCGCGCTCAGTGAGCGCAGCTTCGCCGCCGGCGCGCTGCCGTACTACCTGCACCAGCTCGACCGGGTGGCCGGCGTGGCGCATTTCGAAGTCAGCGACGAGCGTGCCCGCGCGCTGCATGCGGCGCTGGCGGCGCGGCTGTCCGGTTATCTGGTGCCGAAGCTGGTACGCGAGATCCAGGGCGATACCGGCAAACGGCCCTTGTAGGAGCGGCGTTAGCCGCGATGGGGCTTTCATGCAGGTCCCTCTGCAAAAGCCCGCACATCCATGTGCGGGGACTTAAATGGGAAAGCCCCATCGCGGCTAACGCCGCTCCTACAACATCCTGCGCGCCCGCTCAGGGCTGCAGCAACCGCACCAGATCGTCATTGCTCAGCGGCTGGCTGAACCAGTAGCCCTGCCCCAGGTCGCAGTTGCGCTCGCGCAGCAGTTCGAACTGCGCCTCCTGCTCGATACCCTCGGCCACCACGGTGATCCCCAGCGAATGCGCCATTGCGATGATCGCGGTGGTCAACGCCAGGTCGTCGGGGTCGCGTGGCAGATCGGCGACGAAGCTCTTGTCGATCTTCACCCCGTCCACCGGTGCCTGGCGCAGGTGGCTGAGCCCGGAAAAGCCGGTACCGAAGTCGTCCAGCCAGACCTTCACGCCGGTGCGGTGCAGCTTGTCGAGCAGGCTCGCGGCCAGCATTTCGTCACCGATCACCGCGGTCTCGGTCAGCTCCAGATGCAGCCGCGACGGCGACAGGCCGGATTCGGCCAGGCAACCGGCCACCAGGTCGGTCAGCTCACCACTGCGCAGCTGGCGCGAGGACACGTTGACCGAGATGAACAGCGCAGGCTCGCCGTCGCGCAGCGGCCAGCGCACCGCGTCCAGGCAGGCCGCGCGCAGCACCTTGGGGCCGATCTCCTCGATCAATCCGCTCTGCTCGGCGATGTCGATGAAGGTGGACGGGGGAATCGTGCCCAGCGTCGGATGCTGCCAGCGCAGCAGCACTTCCACGCCGACCAGTACGCGATCGGAAATGCGGTGGATCGGCTGATAGACCAGCCGCAGCTCATCGCGCTCCCAGGCTCCGCGCAGCTCCTGCTCCATGTGCACGCGACGTTCCAGCGCGTAGTCCATCGCCCGGTTGTAGAAGCGGTGGCAGTTCTTGCCGGCCATCTTGGCCTGGTACATCGCGATGTCGCCCTTCTTCAGCAGCGTGGTCGCGTCGATGGCGTCATCCGGGACCAGCGCGATGCCGATCGAAGTGCCCAGGAATACTTCGCGCCCCTGCACCTGCAGCGGCCGTCGCAATTCCTGCACGACGCGCTCGGCCAACCGCACCGACGTCGCCTGCGCATCCCCGGCCTGCACCAGGATCACGAATTCGTCGCCGCCAAAGCGCGCCAGCACCGCATCCTGGCCGCCGATTTCGCGCACCGCCGCGTCGATGCGCGCGGCGAACTGCAGCAACACCTGATCGCCGGCCTCGTGCCCCAGCGTGTCGTTGACCCGCTTGAAGTCGTCCACGTCGGCGAACAGCAGCGCGAGCTGGCCGCCGGAGGTCGGCGCCGCCTCCAGCCGATGATCCAGCAACTGGCGGAATGCCAGCCGATTGGCCAACCCGGTCAGCGCGTCGGTAAATGCCATGTGCCGCACTTCGCGATCGTGCCGCTCGATGCTCTCGCTCATGCGTCCGAACGCGCGCAGCAGTTCGCCCAGTTCGTCCCGGCGCGTAGTCCCACGCGGCTTCACCGTGTAATCGCCGTTCTCGATCCGCCGCGCCGCGCCGGCTAGCCATCGGATCGGCGCCACCAGCGTGCGTTGGACATAGAACGCGAACACCACCCCCACCCCGACCAGTGCCGCCAGCAACAGCAGCAGCCAGAGCAGGTCGCGCTGGCCCACCTTCTCCAGGCGCTGGTGCAGGCGATCGTTGGCGGCAGCTTCCAGCTCCCCGGCCATGGTCAGCGACATGCCCACGCGCACGCAGCCGATGGGCCTGCCTGCCGCGCCCACCGGCATCGCCACGTCCAGCACACCGTCGACAGGCCGCACCTGCATCTGCGCGGCCGTGATCGCGGCCATCGCACGCGGGTCCGGTTGTGCTTCCCCGGCTGCATTCGCTCCGTCGACAAGCAGGCGGCCGTGCGTGTCGTACACCCGTGCATAGCTCACCAGCCGCTGGCCTGCCACGTTGCGGGCCAGCCGCTCGACTTCCTTCAGGTCCGATTCGCCCAGTGGATCGGCTACCACGTCGGCCAGCGCGTTCGCGATCGATTCCCCGCGCGCGCGCAAGCCTTGTTCGAACAGTTCATGGATGACGCCGCCACTGAGCGTGCGCACTTCGCGCTGCATCGAGGTCTGGCGTTGCAGCAGCAGCGCCAGGATCGCCGCCAGCAGCACGAAGCCCAGGCCCATTCCCAGCAGAAAACGGGCTTGCAGTCCGAACCGCATCCTGGTGGTCACGCTTCCACCATCACTCATGGCCGGCGCCTGGTGGCGCAGCCAGCGAATGGTTCTCACAGGTGCCAAGCAGATTCATCAATCGCGAAAACCGGTAAGAGCGCCCCCCGGCCGCCCATAAACCCCGGGAAAGCCTAGCGGAAACCGCGCATCGGCGAAATGGCGCCTTGAAGGCATCCAACATCGCTGCGCCATGTGCAGCACGGCGCCGGCGCAGTCTCAGGCGTACCGCGCACCGCTCACGGCTTTCCCTGCGATACATCCTTATGCGCCAGCCCGACCATGCGCTGGGTGTCGGACAGGATGCCGCGCAGCAGACGCACTTCCTGCTCGGTCAGCTCGGCCTTGGCGAACAGCCGGCGCAGCTTGCGCATCGCCGAATCCGGCGAGCGCCCCTTGTGGAAATCGATCTCGTCGAGGGTCTGGCCGAGCTGACCGAACAAGCCTTCGATCTGGGCGTGGCTGGCCGCCGCCTCGCCAAAACCGGGATCGACTTCGGACGCAGCCGGCGTACCCGCTGCCGCCAGCGTCGCCAACCGTACTTCGTAAGACAGCACCTGCACCGCGGCGGCCAGATTGAGCGAACTGAAATCGGGATCGGACGGGATATGCACCGCCAGATGGCACAGCTGCAGCTCTTCGTTGGTCAGCCCGGTGCGCTCGCGGCCGAACACGAACGCGACCTCGCTGTCGGCCAGTGCCTTGTCGATCGCGCGCTTGCCCGCATCGGCCGGCAGCAGCTCTTCCAGCTGCACCCGACGCGAGCGCGCGGTGCAACCCAGCACCAGCGTGCAGTCGGCCACGGCCTCGGCCAGGGTGGCGAACACCGGCGCATCCCCCAGCAGATCCTCGGCTCCGGCCGAGCGCCGGTAGGCATCCTCGTCGAGCGCGCGCTCCGGGGCCACCAGCACCAGCCGCGCCAGGCCCATCGTCTTCATCGCCCGCGCGGCGGCGCCGATATTGCCGGGGTGCTGGGTGCCAACGAGAACGAAGCGGATGCGACGGGAGACAGACATGAACGGCCATTCGGGAGCGGATCAGCGGTAAATGGTAAACTGCTCGACCGGCCTCGCGCTGGACCGCTCTTTTCCCCCGCCAGTCCTACCCTTCTGCCTTCACGGGAGCCTTCACCATGCAGAAACCCGCCGTCACCGTCATGGTCAAGGCCGCCCGCCTCGCCGGCAACGTGCTGTTGCGCAACATCAACAAGCTCGAAGCCCTGAACGTGGTGCAGAAGGGGCGCATGGACTATGCCAGCGAGGTGGATGCCGACGCCGAGAAGGTGATCGTCAAGGAACTCAAGCGCGCCTATCCCGAATACGGCGTGTTCGGCGAGGAAGGCGGCGTGCAGGGCAACGGCCGGCTGATGTGGGTGATCGACCCGCTCGACGGCACCAGCAACTACCTGCACGGCTTCCCGCACTACTGCGTCTCCATCGCGCTGGTCGACAACGGCGAGCCGACCGACGCGGTGATCTTCGATCCGCTGCGCAACGAGCTGTTCACCGCCAGCAAGGGCGCCGGCGCCGTGCTCAACGACCGTCGCCTCCGCGTCACCGACCGCAAGGATCTGGAAGGGGCGATGATCAACACCGGCTTCCCGCCGCGCGAACGCGCCCGCGTCAGCGCCCAGCTCAAGTGCGTGGACGCGCTGCTGGTACAGGCCGAGGACATCCGCCGCACCGGCTCGGCCGCGCTGGACCTGGCCTACGTCGCCTGCGGCCGCGCCGATGCCTACTTCGAGGCCGGCGTGAAGGCCTGGGACATCGCCGCCGGCGTACTGCTGGTCCGCGAGGCCGGCGGCCGCGTCTGCGACTTCAAGGGCGCCACCCTGCCGCGCATGGACAACAAGGGCCCGGAGAACTTCCAGGTCGTCGCCGGCAATGTCAAAGTCTCCGATGCGCTGCAGAAGGTGATCGTCAACAGCGGCTACGCGCGGGAATTCGACGCGAAATTCTGAGCGCATGCTTTTCCGTAGGAGCGGGTCTGCGTGGCCTAGGGCCATCAGCCGTGATGGGGCTTTACCGGCAAGGCCTCATCGCGGCTGATGGCCCTAGGCCACGCAGACCCGCTCCTACGATGGCAGCACGCCTTAGCGCAACCCGGTCTCGTTGCGCGCGATCACCAAGCGCTGGATTTCCGACGTGCCCTCGTAGATCTCGGTGATCTTCGCGTCGCGGAAATACCGTTCCAGCGGCATCTCCTTCGAATAGCCCATGCCGCCGTGGATCTGCACGGCCTGGTGGGTGATCCACATCGCTGCTTCGGAAGCCACCAGCTTGGCCACCGACGCCTCGGTGCCGAACTTCTGGCCCTGTCCTTTCAGCCACGCCGCGCGCAGCGTCAGCAGCAACGCTGCGTCGAGCTTGCACTTCATGTCGGCGATCTTGGCCTGGGTCATCTGGAAGCTGCCGATCGCATGGCCGAACGCCTTGCGGTCCTTCACGTACTCCAGCGTGGCCTCGTAGGCCGCACGCGCGATGCCCACCGCCTGCGAAGCGATGCCGATGCGGCCGGCGTCGAGCACGCTCATCGCGGTCTTGAAGCCCTCGCCCTCCGCGCCGACCACGTCCTCGGGCTGAGCCACGTAGTCGACGAACTCGATCTCGCAGGTCGCCGAGGCGCGGATGCCCAGCTTCGGCTCGGTCTTGCCGCGGAAGAACCCCGGCTTGTCGGTGTCGACCATGAACGCGGTGATGCCGCGCGAGCCCTTGTCCGGCTCGGTCATCGCGAACAACACGATGTACCTGGCGACCGGGCCGGAGGTGATCCAGCTCTTCTTGCCATTGATGACGAAGCTGCCGTCGGCCTGCTTGACCGCGCGGCAACGCATCGCCGAGGCGTCCGAACCGGACTGCGGCTCGGTCAGCGCGAACGCACCGATGTGGGTGCCCTCGGCGATCGCACGCACGTAGGTCTGCTTCTGCTGCTCGGTGCCGTTCTTGAGGATGCCGGTGCAGAACAGCGAGTTGTTGACCGACATGATGGTCGAATGGGCACCATCGCCGGCGGCGACCTCGACCATCGCCAGCACATAGCAGATCGGGTCCATGCCGGCACCGCCGTATTCGGCCGGCACCTCGATGCCCATCAGCCCGTTCTCGCCCAGCAGTTGGATGTTCTCCAGCGGGAACTCGCCAACCCGGTCGAAGTGCTCGGCGCTCGGCGCGATCTTCTCCTGGGCGATCCGGCGCGCGACGTCCTGGATCATTAGTTGTTCTTCAGTAAAGCTGAAATCCACGGATTGGCCCTCCCAGGGCATGGCGATGGGTCCATTCTAGCCACAACCATTCGCATGCGTATGTAGGTTGACCCGGGGCGCCGCGACCGCGAAAATATCTCGCTATCGCGATATAGAGATATTTATGGACCTGGAAGACTGGTCGACCCGCCTGAAGGTCTTCGCCGACGCCACCCGTGTACGCCTGCTGGCCTTGCTGGAGCAGGAAGAACTGACCGTGGCCGAACTCTCGGCGATCACCCGCCTGGCCCAGCCGCGCGTATCCACCCACCTGGCCAAGCTCAAGGAAGCCGGGCTGGTGCGCGACCGCCGTGCCGGCGTGTCGGCCTACTACCGCTTCGACGACGCCCAGCTCGACCCGGCCCAGCGTGCGCTCTGGCATGCGCTGAGCACCGGCAGCGACGACCCGCTGCTGCGCCAGGACGCCGAGCGCGTGCCGAGCGTGCTGGCGATGCGCGCGGCCGACCAGAACTGGGCCGACACCGTGGCCGGCGACATGGAACGCCACTACTCGCCGGGCCGCACCTGGGAAGCGCTGGCGCGTACCGCGCTGCCGCTGCTGGAAACCGGCGACGTGCTCGACATCGCCTCCGGCGACGGCGTGCTGGCTGAACTGGTCGCGCCGCATTCGAGCCGCTACGTCTGCATCGACACCAGCGCCCGCGTGGTCGCCGCCGCCAGCGAGCGGTTGCGCAAGCTCAAGAACGTGGAAGTGCAGGAGGGCGACATGCATGCGCTGCCGTTCCCGGACCGCAGCTTCGATCTGGTGGTGCTGATGCATGCGCTGACCTACGCCGCCAAGCCGGCGCAGGCGGTGGCCGAGGCCGCGCGCGTGCTGCGTCCGGGCGGCCGGCTGCTGCTGTGCTCGCTGGCCAAGCACGAGCACCGTGCTGCGGTGGCGGCCTACGGTCACGTCAACCTGGGCTTTGCCGACAAGGAACTGCGCAAGTTCGTCGACAAGGCCGGCCTGGAGGTTTCCAGTCTGGAGACCGTCACCCGCGAGAAGCGTCCGCCGCATTTCGAGGTGATTTCGTTGATTGCGGTGAAGCAGGGACCAGAGGCCGGGGGCCAGGGATCGGGGAAAAAGGCGCTGTCATGACAATGTCCACTTCCACCCTGACCCCTGGCCTCCGGCCCCTGGCCTCCCCTCCCTGCTGGCTGCACCCCGATCGCGCCGGAAAGCTGTTCGCCGCGCTGGCCGAACGCATCCTGATCATCGATGGCGCGATGGGCACGATGATCCAGCGCCATCGGCTGGAGGAGGATGACTATCGCGGTGAGCGTTTCGCCGAGGGCTACGACAGTGCGCACTCGCCCACGGCTGACCACGTACACGGCCCCGGCTGCGACCACGCGCCGCAGGGCCACGACCTGAAAGGCAACAACGACCTGCTGTTGCTGACCAAACCCGAGCTTATTGCCGGTATCCATCGCGCCTATCTTGAGGCCGGTGCCGATCTGGTCGAAACCAACACCTTCAATGCGACCTCGATCAGCCAGGCCGACTATCACCTGGAACATCTGGTCTACGAACTCAACAAGGCCGGGGCGCAGGTCGCACGTGCCGTCTGCGATGAGATCGAGGCGATCACGCCGGACAAGCCGCGCTTCGTGATCGGCGTGCTCGGCCCGACCAGCCGTACCGCCTCGATCAGCCCTGACGTCAACGACCCGGGCTTCCGCAACACCAGCTTCGATGAGCTGCGCGGCACCTATCGCGAGGCCATCGACGGGCTGATTGACGGCGGCGCAGACACGCTGATGGTCGAGACGATCTTCGACACGCTCAACGCCAAGGCGGCGCTGTACGCAATCGAGGAGGTCTTCGATCAGCGCGGCGGACGCCTGCCGGTGATGATCTCCGGCACCATTACCGACGCCTCCGGCCGCACCCTGTCCGGGCAGACCGCCGAGGCCTTCTACGCCTCGGTCGCGCACGGTCGACCGCTGTCGGTGGGCCTGAACTGCGCGCTTGGTGCGAAGGACCTGCGGCCGCACGTGGAGACGCTGTCCACGGTCTCCGACTGCTACGTCAGCGCGCATCCGAACGCCGGTTTGCCCAACGCCTTCGGCGAGTACGACGAGACGCCCGAGGAAACTGCGGCGACGCTGAAGGAATTCGCCCAGTCCGGCCTGCTCAATCTGGTCGGCGGCTGTTGTGGCACCACGCCGGACCATATCCGTGCGATCGCCCAGGCAGTGGCGGGGATTGCGCCGCGTGCGCTGCCGGGCGCGCTGGAAAAAGCCGCATGAACACCTCCACCGTCGTTCCCGCGCAGGCGGGAACCCAGCGCCTTCCGCCCACCGTCATCCCCTCGAACACGGGGGCGAAGCGCCGCTGCTGGCAAGCCGCTGGCTCGCGCGGCGCTGAGCGCCATCGGGCTATGCACGATGGCCGGGGATCGAAGATCCATGGACGTACGCGTTCCTCACAAGTGGAAGCCCGACGTCCCGCAACCATCACCTCGCCTGTCCGAAAGTCCCTGGATCCCCGCGTTCGCGGGGATGACGGTAGATACGTTCCCGCGCAAACCGCGATGACGAATGCCGAACTCCACGCAGCCTGAATCACCGATCATGTCCGCCCTCCCCCGCTACACCCGTCTGTCCGGCCTGGAACCGCTGCTCATCGCGCCGGACCTGCTGTTCGTCAACGTCGGCGAGCGCACCAACGTCACCGGCAGCGCGCAGTTCCGCAAGCTGATCAAGGAAGAGCGCTACGAGGAAGCGGTCGAAGTCGCGCGCCAGCAGGTCGCCAGCGGCGCGCAGATCCTCGACGTCAACATGGACGAGGGCCTGATCGATTCCGAGAAGGCGATGTCGCGCTTCCTCAACCTGATCATGTCCGAGCCGGACATCGCCCGCATTCCGGTCATGGTCGATTCGTCCAAGTGGAGCGTGATCGAGGCCGGGCTGAAGTGCCTGCAGGGCAAGAGCGTGGTCAACTCGATCTCGCTGAAGGAAGGCGAGGAACTGTTCGTCGAGCACGCGCGCAAGGTGTTGCGCTACGGTGCTGCCGCAGTGGTGATGGCGTTCGACGAGGTCGGCCAGGCCGACACCTGTGCGCGCAAGGTCGAGATCTGCACGCGGGCATACAAGATCCTCACCGAGCAGGTCGGATTCCCGCCGGAAGACATCATCTTCGACCCGAACATCTTCGCAGTCGCCACCGGCATCGAGGAGCACGACAACTACGCGGTGGACTTCATCGAGGCCACCCGCATCATCAAGCAGACATTGCCGCACTGCCACGTCTCCGGCGGCGTCTCCAACGTCTCGTTCTCGTTCCGCGGCAACGAGCCGGTGCGCGCGGCGATCCATTCGGTGTTCCTGTATCACGCCATCGCCGCCGGCATGGACATGGGCATCGTCAACGCCGGCGGCATGCCGATCTACGACGAGTTGGAGCCGGAACTGCGCGAGCGCGTCGAGGACGTGATCCTCAACCGTCGCAAGGACGGCACCGAGCGCCTGCTGGAAATCGCCGAACGCTACAAGGGCAAGAAGGGCGAGAAGAAAGGCGAAGACCTGGCCTGGCGTGACAAACCCGTGCGCGAGCGCCTGGCGCACGCGCTGGTGCACGGCATCGATGCCTTCGTCGATGAGGACACCGAAGAGGCACGCCAGCAGTCCGCGCGTCCGCTCGATGTGATCGAAGGCCCGCTGATGAACGGCATGAACGTAGTCGGCGACCTGTTCGGCGCCGGCAAGATGTTCCTGCCGCAGGTGGTGAAGTCCGCGCGTGTGATGAAGAAAGCGGTGGCCTACCTGCTGCCCTACATCGAGGCCGAGAAGCTGCGCACCGGCGATATCGGCAAGAACAACGGCAAGATCATCATGGCCACGGTCAAGGGTGACGTGCACGACATCGGCAAGAACATCGTCGGCGTGGTGCTCGCCTGCAACAACTTCGAGGTGGTCGACCTGGGCGTGATGGTGCCGACGCAGACCATCCTCGACCGCGCCCGCGCCGAGAACGCCGACATCATCGGCCTGTCCGGATTGATCACGCCCTCGCTGGAGGAGATGACTCATGTCGCGCGTGAAATGCAGAGGCAGGGCTTCACGATGCCGCTGATGATCGGCGGTGCCACCACCTCGCGTGCGCATACCGCACTGAAGATCGACCCGCACTACACCGCACCGACGGTCTGGGTGAAGGACGCCTCGCGCGCGGTCGGCGTGGCACAGTCGCTGATTTCGCGCGACCTGCGCGAGGCCTTTGTCGCTGCCAACGATGCTGACTACGCCGAGATCCGCCAGCGCCACAAGAACCGTGGCGACGCCAAGCGACTGGTCTCGCTGGCGCATGCGCGCGGACAGAAGTTCGACGGCGGCTGGGACGAATACGTGCCACCGACACCGAAGCAGCCGGGCCTGCACGTGTTCGACGACTACCCGCTGCAAGATCTGATCGACATCATCGACTGGACCCCGTTCTTCCAGGCCTGGGAGTTGGCCGGCAAGTTCCCGGCGATCCTGACCGACGAAATCGTCGGCCCCCAGGCCAGTGAGCTGTATCGCGATGCACGCGCGATGCTGGATACGATCGTTGCGGAGAAGTGGCTGACCGCGAAGGCAGTATTCGGGATATGGCCGGCGAACAGCGTGGGTGATGATGTAGAGGTTGTGTTGCAGGACCCGGAAAAGCCTGAGGTCACCGATGTCCGTGCTGCTTTTCCCGGGTCCCGGGTCCCGGGTCCCCGGTCCCGGATTCCCCTGTATTTCTTGCGCCAACAGGTCGACAAGCCTGCCGACCGCCCCGACTTCTGCCTGGCCGATTTCATCGCGCCGAAGGACTCCGGGCGGCAGGACTGGATCGGTGCGTTCGCGGTCACTGCCGGCATCGGTATCGACCCGCACGTGGCGCGCTTCGAGGCCGCGCATGATGACTACAACTCCATCCTGCTCAAGGCACTGGCCGACCGTCTCGCCGAGGCGCTGGCCGAGCGCCTGCACCAGCGCGTACGCACCGAGTTCTGGGGCTATGCCGACGATGAGACACTCGATAACGAATCGCTGATCGCCGAGAAATACCTCGGCATCCGCCCTGCCCCCGGCTACCCGGCCTGCCCCGAGCACAGCGAGAAGGGAACGCTGTTCGAGATGCTGGATGCCGAGCGCAATACCGGCATGACCCTGACCGAGAGCTTCGCGATGCTGCCGACAGCGGCGGTATCCGGTTACTACTTCAGCCACCCGAAGAGTCAGTACTTCGTGGTCGGCCGATTGGGCAAGGAGCAGGTCGCCGATTACGCACGTCGCAAGGGTGTCGATCTCGCACAGGCCGAGCGCTGGCTCGCTTCGAATCTTGATTACGACCCGGAGTGACACCCCGCACACGGCTGCCGATGCACGTTGCGCCGTCGTCGGCGCGACGCACTCAACATCGGCATCGCGTTGAGCCAGCGCCGGTACGCCGCTTCGTGATCCTGCTCGCCATGGAGTCCGAATGAAGATCGTCGTCACCGGCAGCGCTGGTCGTGTTGGTCGCGCCATCCATATCCGGTTGTCACACGAACACGACGTGACCGGCATCGACACCACGCCCAGTTCCACCAGCGAGGAGGTCGGTGACTTCACCGACCCAATGCTGCTTGCACGCGCACTGGCCGGCGCAGATGCAGTGGCACATACCGCCGCACTGCATGCCCCGCATGTGCCCTACGTATCCGAAGCGACGTTCCGCAGGATCAACGTGGATGGCACCCGACGCCTGCTCGACGCTGCAACAGCCGCCGGCGTGCGGCGCATCGTGTTCACCAGCACCACCGCGTTGTACGGCATGGCAGCGACGCCAGCGGGGCGCGCCGGTTGGGTTGATGAAGACCTGCTGCCAGAGCCGCAGACCATCTACCACCACACCAAGTTGGAAGCCGAACAGTTGCTCGAACAGGCCGCGCAACAAGGCGGCCCGTCGCTGCGGATCATCCGCATGTCGCGCTGTTTTCCCGAGCCGGTGCAGGTGATGGCCGCGTTCCGGCTGCATCGCGGTGTGGACGTGCGCGACGTGGCAGCCGCGCACGCACTAGCGGTGGAACATGCTGGCGCTACAGTGGAACGCTTCATGATTTCAGGCGCTACGCCGTTCCGGCCGGAAGACACCGTGGCCTTGGCGCACAACGCCCCGGCCATGCTGGCCGAACGCGCGCCCGCGTTGGTGCGACGTTATGCCGAACGCGACTGGGCGCTGCCAACGAGCATCGATCGCGTCTACAACCCGGCACGGGCCATCGCCGAGCTGGGCTGGCGGCCGCGCTTCGGTTTCGACGAAGTGCTGGCGCAGTATGACGCTGGCGTGCCCGAGGTACTGCCCTATCGCGCCGAGGCGGGCATCGCTCGCGAGTAGCTCATTGCCGGAACGACAAGCTCCGTCGTCAAGACACGTTGCTACCTGTTACAGAGGTGCCCCTCCCGTCGTCCCCGCGCAGGCGGGGACCCAGCGACTTGTGGTCAGATCGCGATCAAAGTCACTGGGCTACCACCCCCGCCTTCGCGGGGGCAGGCTCTGCGCGGGAGCGACAAGAAAAAACACCTCGTCGCTCCCTCGACTTGACCGCACTCAGCCCTTCTTCGGCCTCACCGCGTTGAGCACCTCATGGCAAGCGCCCATGGTGTGATAGTCGGTCTTGCCGGCCGGGCTCTTCTCATCGCTGTACTTGCGGTTGTCCGCATCCAGGATGCGATACCACGCGCCGTAACGATGATCGACGAAGTGCTTCCACGAATACGCCCAGAGCCGGTCGTACCACTGCCAATAGGCCTCATCGCCGGTGCGTGCAGCCAGCAGCGCGGCGGCCGCGAGCGACTCGGCCTGGACCCAGAAATACTTGTCGTCGTCGCAGATGGAACCATCGGGAGCAAAGCCGTAATACAAACCGCCCCGCTCCTCATCCCACGAGCGCGCCGCGGCGACATCGAACAGATGCCGCGCGACCGGCAGCAGCCACTCGGCGCCGGTGTAGCGATCCAGCAGCATCAGCAGCTTGGCCCACTCGGTCTGATGGCCGGGCTGGAAACCCCACGGACGGAACAGGTGCTTGGGATTGTCGCGGTTGTAGTCCCAGTCGATCTCCCAGTGCGTGTCGTAATGCTCCCACACCAGGCCATCGGCCTTGGCCGCCTGACGGCGGGTCATGTGGTCGGCCAGCAGCAGTGCACGGTCGAGATAGCGCTGCTCGCCGCTGGCCTCATAGGCCGCCAGCATTGCCTCGCACATGTGCATGTTGGCGTTCTGACCACGATAGCCGGTGAAGTTCCACTGCGCGTCGGCCTCGTCCTTGTACAGGCCGAATTCCGGCTCCCAGAAGCGCAGTTCCAGCAGCTTCCAGGTCTCGTCCATCCACTCGCGCGCCTGTTCGATGCCGGCCTTGAGCCCGCACGAATACGCCAGCAGCACGAACGCCACGCCGTAGCAGTGGTTCATGTCGTCCTCGACCTTGCCGTCGCGCAGGGTCCAGGCGTAGCCACCGGTGGCCGGGTTGCGATGCACATCGCGCAGATAGGCCAGGCCATGCCGGACCGCATCCAGGTACTCGGCATTGCCGTACTCGCGATACGCCATCGCGTAGTTGAAGACGAAGCGCGTGCTGCTGACCAGATGGCGATGACCGGCGTCGTACACCGAACCGTCGTCGCGGAAGTAATGGAAGAAGCCACCGGCCGGGTCGATGCAGCGCGGGTGGTAGAACGCCATCGTGTCGGCGATGTGGGCACGCAGGAAATCGGCCGAACGGAAATCCGGCGTCGGGGTCTCGGGAAGTGGGGTCATGATTGTTCCTGGATCAAGGTATCGACATCGGCGAGCGTCGGCATCGCCGCAAAAGCACCCTTTCGGGTCACCGCCAATGCACCGACTGCCGCCGCGAAACGCAGCGTGCGCGCGATCGCCTCGCGATCAGCGCAGAAGCCCCTCAGTGCGGCAACGCCGTGCAACTGGCGCGCAAGCTGGTAGAGCAGTCCACCGACGAAGGCATCGCCAGCCGCGGTGGTGTCCTGCACCTGCACGCGGTACGCCGGCACTGCGCCGGCGTCATCGCGCGTAGTCCAGCGCAGCGGGCCACCGCCGTCGGTGACCAATAGCAACTGGCTGCGTCCCTGCCACAGCCTGCGTTCGACCGCCGTGGCGTCGGCATCGAGCTTGCCGGCCAGGTAGTCCAGCTCCTCGCGCGAAAGCTTGACCACATCGGCCAATGCCAATGCCTGCCATAGCCATGGCGCCGGATCCACGCCGGTCGGCCACAGCATCGGCCGCAGGTTGAGATCGAAACTGACGATCGCGCCGGCTGCCTGGGCACGACGCATGCCTTCCAGCGTAGCGGTGGCGATGTCCGGCTCGGTCATGCTGTTGGAGCACACATGCAGCACCGCCGCATGTTCGAACAGACCGGGCGCGAAATGCTCGGCGCGGAACAGCAGGTCCGCCGCCGGCGGCCGGTAGAAACTGAAACTGCGCTCGCCATGCTCATCCAGCGCGACGAATGCCAGCGCGGTCTTGGCCGCTCCGGTACGCACCACGCCATCGGTGGCAACGCCGGCGTCCTGCAGGCTCTGCAGCAGGAAGTCGCCGAACATGTCCTGGCCCAGCATCCCGGCGAAGTGGCTGTCGCCACCCAACCGTGCCACCGACACCGCCACGTTGGCCGGCGCACCGCCGGCGAACTGCAGGAACGCACGTGGCGCGTCGGCAGTGGCCGGCGCTTGCGCCAGCATGTCGATCAGGGCTTCGCCGAAACAGACAATCTTGCTTGCCTCACTCACGCGCGGGCCTCCTTTGCCAGTTCACCACGCAGGCGCGAACCCCACAGGCCGTAGAACACGATGTACAGGTAGCACAGCGCCGGCAGCAGGAACGACGGATGCAGGCCGATGTGATCGGCCAGCAGGCCCTGCACGTACGGCACGATCGCGCCACCGACAATCGCCATCACCAGCAGGCTCGACGCACGACCGGTCAGCGGCCCCAGCCGCTCGATGCCCAGCGCGAAGATGGTCGGGAACATGATCGAGTTGAACAGGCCGATGACCACCAGCGAGTACACGGCGGTCATGCCGGTGGTGGACACCGACACGATCAGCAGCGCGGCGTTGATCAGCGCGAACAGCGACAACAGCAGGCGCGGCGAGACCTTGGTCAGCAGCACCGAGCCGATGAAGCGACCGATCATCGCCATCGTCCAGTAGGCCGACACGTAATGGGTCGCCTGCGCCTCGCTGAAACCGCCGATCTGCGGCATCGAGAAGTAGTTGACCATCAGGCTGCCGATCGACACCTCGGCACCGACATAGAAGAAGATCGCCAGCACGCCGAAGGCGACATGCGGATGACGCAGCGCCTCGCCCAGCGTGTGGTGGTGGGCGACGTCACCCTTCTCGGTGGCCTCGGCCAGCTTCGGCAGGCGGAACAGATAGACGAACACCGCCAGCAACAGCAGCACCACGGTCAGCCCCAGGTACGGCCCCTGCACCGATTGCGCCTCCTGCACCCGGTAGGCAACCTGCTCGGCCTGCGGCAGCTGCGCGAGCTGGTCGCCGCTCATCACCGTGTTGGACAGGATCAGCCAGCCGCCGATCAGCGGTGCAATCGCAGTACCCAGCGAGTTGAACGCCTGCGCCAGCGTCAACCGGCTAGACGCGCTGCGCTCCGGTCCAAGCAGCGAGACGTACGGATTGGCCGCCACCTGCAACACGGTGATGCCGGTGGCCAGCACGAACAGCGCACCGAGGAAGGCGCTGTAGACGCGCAGCTCCGCCGCCGGCCAGAAGCCGAGCGCACCGACACCGGCGATCGCCAGGCCGGCGACGATGCCGTTCTTGTAGCCCAACCGCGCGACCAGCCGCTCGGCCGGCAGCGCCATCAGGAAATAGGCGCCGAAGAAGGTGAACTGCACGAGCATCGCCTGCGCGAAATTCAGCTCGAACACCCCCTTCAGATGCGGGATCAGGATGTCGTTGAGACAGGTCAGGAAGCCCCACATGAAGAAGATCGTGGTGACGACCGTCAGTGCGACACGATTGGTGACGGAATGTTGAGTGGTGGTCATGGGGTACTGGCTGGTAGGAAAGGACACCCGCACAGGGATGTGCGGCGCTCTTGTGAGGGGCTCACAAAACAAGGGAAACCTGCGCGCCCGCGGCGCCAGGGTCATGCAAGAACGGAGAGGTCTGTGCCGGTGCGCCGCTGCTGGCGCGTACGCGCAAGGCCACTGCGGCGGTGACGTTGCGCGGCGGTGCATCCGGAACCTCCAGGCGTTGCAGCAGCAGGCCCGCCGCCTCGCGCCCACGTGAGCGCGGATCGGCGGCAATCGTGGTCAAGGCCGGCGTCACCAGCGCGGCTTCGGCGATGTCATCGAAGCCGGTGATCGCCACGTCGATGCCGGCACGCAGGCCATGCATGCTCAATCCGGCCATCAGCCCAAGCGCGACGCTGTCGTTGTAGCAGACGACTGCGTCGGGACGATCAGAAGCGTCGAGGTTCCCGAACAGCTGCAATGCGGCGGCCGTGGCGTCCTGGCGGACCGGTGGCGCGGCGACGACGCGCGTCGGCAATCCTGCCGCCTCCATCGCATACCGATAGCCGGCCCGGCGCTGGCGACATGCACTGGAGGCGTGATCGCCGAAGAACACGATGCGCCGGTAGCCCAATTCGATCAGGTGGCGCGTGGCCAGCCCGGCGCCGGCCTCGTTGTCGAGCGCCAGCAGGTCCCAGGGCGTACCTTCCACCTCACGATTGAACAACAGCACGTTACGTATCCGCCCCAGTGCATTGCGCAACCCGGTCGGCTCGCTGCCTTCGGCCGGCGACAGGATCACGCCGGCAGGCGCGTGTTCCAGCAGCGAGGCCAGCACCGCCCGCTGGCGCTGCGGCGACTCGCCGGTACTGCCGAGCAACGTGACGTAGCCGGCTTCGCCCAGCGCCTCGGCCGCACCGGCGGCGAATTCGGCGAAGAACGGGTTGGACAGATCGTTGATGACCAGCGCGACGCTGGACGAGGTGCGCTGGCGCAGCGCAGCGGCGGCACGGTTGTAGACGTACTGCTGGCGGTCCAGTTCGGCCTCCACCCGCGCGCGCGTGTCGGCCCGCACCAGTGGGCTGCCACGCAGCACCAGCGACACAGTGGAACGGGACACGCCGGCCGCGCGCGCCACGTCGACCAGCGTGACGCTGGCCCCCTGCCCGTCCGAGCTGCGACCAGCCGCCTTCACGCGAGACGGCGCCACGCAGACGACACGAGCAGGAGGGCGGCGCCAGGGCGCGACCTGCTTGGGAATTGATGACACGCCCTAGGCATCGGGATCAACTGGCCTGTAATTGGATCGATCCAATTAGACGTGTTCGCCCGCCAGGACGCATGCCGCACCGCAGCATTGCCGGGCCGCAGCCCGACAGGTATCCGCCCTGGTCAGCCGGCCGGCGGCGGCAGTTGCAGCAGGTGCGCCCGGAACGACGGCAGCAAGGCCCGGTTGCCGTAACCGCTGAGGTGGTCGGCGTCGAAGTACAGCGGATGCCCGTCCTGCTCGCCGGTGCACCGCGCCGGGCCGCACAACTGCGGGAACGGATCCCAGAGGCTGGCGTCCGGAAGCGCCGCGGCGATCCCCCGCAGAGCTTCCAGCGCAGGGGTGCGATAAGCCTCCATCAGCCTCCGCTCGACCGGGATCCCCCTCGCGCAGACCGGATTGCCGCGATTGAACCCATCCGAACACCGATACGGCGGTGCCAGCAACAGCGGTTTGGGCGCTTCGATCACGATCCGCACGCCGTGCTCGTCCAACGGTCGCAATTGCGCGACCGTGGCCGATACGAGGGCGGCACGGCCTTGCACGGCAGCCTGGCTGCGGATCTCGGCCAGGTTCGAGGCGAGATCGAACAGGGTGTCCTGATCGGTCAGCCGCGGCATCCTCAACCCGGGCAGGAATACCACGTCGCCGGGCCGTGCGCGTGCAAGCACGTCCCCGATCGCCGCCTGCAAATGCGCCGTGCATCCTGGATCGGGCCCCTGCCAGGCCTGCATGTCCGCGACCGCGCAACCGCCCAGGCCGTACAACCGCACCGGCACGCCATCGATCACCGACAGCCGCCGCAGCAGTTCGTTGTAGGCCAGCGCATGCGAATCGCCGATCACGAACAACTGGCGCTGCATCGTGACGGGGAGGTCGCAAGCCCTGCGCCCATAGATCCGCACCTGCATGCCGTCGACCGACTCGACCGAGGAAGCCTGCCTGCAATTCGGATATTCCTTGCGCAAGCCACGCGCGTAGGCATACCAGTCCAGCGGATGCCGGCTGACCGTACTCAGCGACGTGTACGGCTGGCTCTTGACCACCAACGACTGCAAGCCCGCCGCGAACACCAGCGCGGCGACACCGGCCAGCACCAGCCCGCCGTTGCGCCACGCGCGCGGGCCGGCGTGTCGAAGCGGCGACTCCACCCAGCGATACGACGCAGCCGCCAACGCGAACGTGAGCGCCAATGCACCCGCCTTCACCGCCAGCGAGTCGAGGCCGATGGTCCAATGCAACACCACCAGCACCGGCCAGTGCCAGAGATACAGCGAATAGGAAATGCGACCGATCGCCACCACCGGTACGGCCGACAACCAGCGCCCAACCCCATACCCGGCGTGACCATGCAGCAACGCAAGCAGGCCCAACGTCCCCAACACCGGCCAGATGCCATCGATCCAGGGCGAATGCCCCGGCCGTGCGTACCACAGGCCGTAAGCCACGATCGCCAGCGAACACAGCGCAAGCCATGTCCGCAGCCACGCGGGTATCCACGCATGCCCGCCGCGCGCGCGCAGCGTCATCCCCTGATAGAGCAGCACCCCGGCCCCGAGCTGCCAGAAGCGCGTGGTCGTCAGATAGAACGAGTCGATCTCGTGGCCCGGCACATGCGAACGCATCCACGCATATGCCAGCGACGCGGCGCTCACCAGCGCGAACAACGCCAGCGACAGTGCACGCCCGCCACGGCCACGCGTCCACGCCATGAACAGCAGCGGGAACAGAAGATAGAACTGCTCCTCCACACCCAATGACCAGGTGTGCGTGTACGGATTGAACTCGGTACGCGGCGAGAAATAATCGTTGCCGGTACTGGCCAGCACCCAGTTGCTCAGGCCGACGAACGCCATCCGCCCGGTTCTGTCACTGGTCTCGCTCAGCCAGGACTCGGGAATGAAAAGCGCACTGGCGATTGCGGTCAGCAACAGGCACACCACCAGCGCCGGCGCGATCCGACGCAGCCGGCGCGCATAGAACCGCAGCAACTCCGCCATGCCACCGACGCGCGGCAACCGATCCACCGAAGCACTGACCACGAAACCGGAGATGACGAAGAACACGTCCACGCCGGTGAACCCGCCCGGCAGCCAACGCGCATCCAGGTGATAGGCGATGACCGCCAGCACCGCGATCGCACGCAGGCCGTCGACATGCGCGAAATAACCGTTCCCCGGGCGCGACATCATCCCTATCCCCTATGGGTGGAACGTCTGTGGAGCACGTTCCCGACCGGCCGTCCTGCCGGTCACGGCCATGTGCGCTGCAACGACGTGAGGGCGGTCAGTGCGCATCGGCACCCAGCAGATACTTCAGCCCATGGATGAAACCACGCGGTGCCCCGCTCAGGTGATCCTCGTCGTTGAGGACGTCCAGCTTCAAGCGCAACGACGGATAACTCCTGGAGCGCAGTACCCGCTCCATTCTTCGAGCATCGGTCACCATGTTTTCGCTTTGAGCATAGCGGGGATCACCGGGCTTCATGTCTTCGTATTGGCCCACGTACATGTAGACCCGGGCCGGCAGATCCTTGTGGGTAGCAGCGAAAGCCGATTCCACACCGTCCATGTAATGGTCGTCATACCAGTAGGAAGGACTGCCCAGAATGTATCCGGAGAACAGCTCAGGCTCAGTCAGCAGGACCTGCGTGCCCAGCAGCGCCCCGTAGGAGTGTCCCAGGAACAGCCGTTTGCTTTCATCGGTGCGATAACGCCGTGCCACGAATGGCAGGGCCTGGTCGCGCAGATAGGTCACATAGGCAGCGCCCATGCCGTGCACCGCGCCGGCAGGAGCCGTGCTGGGTCCCTTCGATGTGGGCGTGTAGTCGCGGCGGCGGCTGGTCATGCCATCGTCGCCCTTGGCGTAGGACAGCCCCACCAGAATGAAGTCATCGATCGCCGGGCCATTGCCATTCAAACGCCGGGCGATCTGCCGGATCAGCGGAAACCCGTAGTCAGCATCGGTAACGTAGAGCACCGGGTAGCGCCGTTCCGGGCTGTCGGCGTACGACGGCGGCAAGGCGACGAATACCTGGTAATCGCGACCGGACACCGGATCGGGCACGTCCCATACCTCACTGCCGACCACTTCATAGGGTTGCCCGTTGCCCCTCTGCCCGCCCTTCGCGGTGGCTACCGCGCGTTCGGATGCGGCCTCGGCCGGCTTTTCCTGCGGTGACTTGACCACCGATTCCTTCTGCGTATCGACACAACCTGCAAGCAACAACGCAACCAACACCATCGATAGCGACTTACCCAACCTCGTTCTCCTGAATCATCGGCGCCTGCTGGCCCGGTATGCACATCGTCCAACAATCACATGCTCGTTTGTCGAATCGACATCCGCAATACCTGCAAGGACTGCAGATGCAAACGTGCCGACCGCCTATCGATGCGCCCTAGAACACCACCTCAACACGCGTACCGCCCTGCGGGTTGTCCACAATCCGCAACTGCGCACCATGCCTGTCCGCAATCTCGCGCGCGATCGCCAACCCAAGACCGCAGCCATCACCCGCGCTCGCAGGACGACGATAAAAACGCTCGATCACCAGATCCCGGTCCTCACCCGGGATACCCGGCCCGTCATCATCGACGCGCAACACCACCGGTGAAGGGCTCACGCTCAGCGTAACCACGCCTCCCGCTCGACCATAGCGAATCGCGTTGTCGACCAGATTGCCCATCAACTCCTGCAACAGATGCGGCTCGCCTGGCAGGAAAACCTCGGATTCCGGGCCGTCGTACCCCAGGTCGATATCGCGCGTCGATGCCTTGTCGACCCAGCGCTCCAGTTCGGCCCGCGCCAGGACGGCCAGGTCCACGGTCATCATCGGCAATCCGGGCTCACCGACACGCTCCGAGCGCGCCAGGGTCAGCAACTGATGCGCCACATGCTGCGAACGCGCCAGCGCAGTCAAGACGTGAGACAGCGCATCGACATGCTTCACCGGATCGGACTCGCGCAGGGCACGCTCGGTCTGTACCTGCAGCGTCGCCAGCGGCGTTCGCAGCTGATGCGCGGCATTGGCGATGAAGCGCCGCTGCGTCTCCTGAGCATCGGCAAGTTTGGCGATCAACCGGTTTATCGAATCCAGCAACGGCCGGACTTCGGTCGGCGCCTCGGCGATATCACCGACTGCCGAAAGCCCTTCCGGGCGATACGACGCCAGACGCGCGGCAATGTTGTCGACCGTGCGCAGGCTGGACGTCACTGCATACCAGATCGAAATACCGACCAGCATGATGATCAGTGTCTGCAACGGGATCACCAGCGAAAGAATATCGGTGACCAGCGACTTGCGCTTGTTCTTGGTCTCGGCGACCTGCACGATGATGGCATCGCTCGCATCGCGCGGATGCCTGGCGAGCACGGCGACGACACGGACAGGCTGCTTGTCGATCACCGCGTCGTAGAAGTGCGGCTCACCGGCGGCAAGATCAGGTGGCGCCGGCGGAAACGCCGCGTTGCGGAACACCGTCTCGCCCTTGCGTGAACGCACTTCCTCGAAGATGCGATCCACGCTGTCCCACTCGAACATCGCGATGGCCGAGTCGGACACATCCAACGTCGATCGATCGCCGTGCACACGCACCTGCTGCGCAAGCGTCATCGCCGAGTCGGTCAGCCAGCGGTCGTAGACCGAGGTACCGATCCGCTGCGCGAGCACGTAGGTTCCCAAGGCACTGGCCACCATCACCAGCAACAACGGCACCCACAGGCGGACCAGCAATCGCCGCCGCAAGCTGTGGTCGTGATGTCTATCCATTCTGTTCCAACCGATAACCCAGGCCGCGCAGAGCGCGGATACCGACGGCGGCACCGGCCGCTTCCAGTTTTCGACGCAGCCGGCTCACGAACACCTCGATCGTCGTCGGGTTGGCCTCCTGATCCCAGGTGTACAACGACTCCATCATCTGCTGCTTGCTCACCACGCGCCCCGGCCGACGCAGCAGCAATTCCAGCACCGCCAGTTCCCGTGCGGTCAGCACGATTTCCTGCCCTTTTACCGTGACCCGCTTGGATGTCGAATCGAACTCGACATCGCCGAAACTCACCGAAGCGCCCGACGAATTCCCCCTTCGCAGCAAAGCGCGGATCCGCGCTTCCAGTTCGACCAGTGCGAACGGCTTGGAAAGATAGTCGTCGGCACCGGCATCCAGGCCACGCACGCGATCCTGCAGTTCATCGCGCGCGGTGAGGATCAACACCGGTGCCATCACACCACGCTGCCGCAAACGTTTCAGCAGTTGGATCCCGTCCTCGTCCGGCAGCCCGAGGTCCAAGACCAGCAACTGGTACTGGGTCGTGGCGCAGGCGGCAACGGCAGCAGCCCCCGAATGAACCACATCGGTGGCGTGGTTGGACTGCGCCAGGGCATTCATCAGCCCATTGGCCAGTTCCAGGTCATCCTCGATCAGCAGCAGTCGCACGTGGTCGGTACCGGGCAAGGTTCAAGCAAGGTTGGGCGCCCAATCTACGCCGCACCCTGGGGCTTACTCAATCTGGTCATGACGAATTGGAGATGGGTCACACCGACCCTGCTGGTACTGGCGGCAATCGGCGTGACAGCCTGCAGCAAGCAGCATCAACCGAACACGGATGCACCACCGGCGGCGTCCGCCGGTAGCGATCCGGAGTCCGTGCGCTACCCGCGTGGCGCGCCCCAGTTGGCGATGATTCAGTCGCAGAGCATTCCCGCTTCGCCATTGCCGTTGACCGAAGTACTGAGCGGACGAGTGGCCTATGACGAGGATGTGACCGCCCGTATCGCCGTCGCGTTCTCCGGCCGCATCGTCGCGCTGCGTGCGGAACCGGGCGACACCGTCCGCGTCGGTCAGCCCCTTGCAGAAATCGATTCGCCCGACTTCGGCACCGCGCGTGCCGAGCTGGACAAGGCACGCGCCGAGGAAGCGCAGGCCCATCAGGCGCTGGAACGCGCGAAAGATCTGGTGCCGGGCGAAGCGATCGCCGCGAAGGAATGGGAGGCCGCACAAGCCGATTACGCGCAGGCCCAGGCCGAAACCGCACGCGCCTCACAGCACCTGAAGAACCTCAATCCGCACGGACTCGCCGTGCAGGGACAGCGTGTCAGCCTGGCCAGCCCGTTGAACGGCGTGGTGACCGAACGCAACGCGACGCCCGCGCTGGAAGTCGGTCCAGGCCTGGCGAGCCCGCTGTTCGTGGTCACCGACCCGAGCAGACTGTGGCTGATGATCGACCTTCCCGAAGCTCTGCTGGGCCGGGTCAAGACCGGTAGCGCGGTCGAGATCGAAAGCGATGCCTATCCGGGCGAACGCTTCACCGCCAGGATCGTGCAGATCGGCGGCGTGGTCGATCCGAGCACCCGCCGGGTGACGGTACGCGCGCGCCTGGACAACCCCGAACGCAAGCTGCTGCCGGAAATGTTCGTCCGCGCCTCGATCCTGCAGGCCAACGGCACCGGCGTGCGCGTGCCCAACAGCGCGATCGTGATCGGCGGCGTGCACGCCTACGTGTTCGTGGAGACCAAGCCCAGTGAATTCCAGCGGCGCCAGGTCGAACTGCTGACCCGCGGCAGCGATTTCAGCTACGTCGGCAATGGCCTCAGTGGTGGCGAACGCATCGTCACCAAGGGCGCGTTGCTGCTCGATGCGCAGATGGATGCAGGCGTGGACGATCCGTCATGATCGACAGGCTGATCGCGTTCACGCTGACCCAGCGTGTATTCATTCTGGTACTGGTCGCCGCGCTGGTTGGCTTCGGCGTACATGCGTTGTCGAATCTGCCGATCGAAGCGTTTCCTGACGTGCAGGACGTGCAGGTCCAGGTCATCTCGCAGATGCAGGGCCAGGCGCCGGAGGACATGGAGCGCTCGGTGACCATGCCGATCGAGCGCGAACTGGCCGGCGTGCCGCAGCTGATCAACATCCGCTCGGTCACCATGAGCGGGCTGTCGATCGTCACGCTCACCTTTGCCGACGACACCGACAACTACTTCGCCCGCCAGCAGGTGCTGGAGAAGCTCACCACCGTCGATCTGCCCAGCGGCGTGCAACCGGAACTGGCACCGCTCTCCACCGCCGTCGGCGAGGTGTATCGCTACACCATCGAGGCCCCCGGGATGTCAGACGCCGACATCCGCACGCTGCAGGACTGGACGATCCGCCCCGCATTGCGCATGACCCCCGGCGTCGCCGACATCGTCAGCTTCGGCGGCGCGATCAAGGAGTACCAGATCGAGGTCGATCCGCTTGCGCTGCGCAAATACCAGATCACGCTCGATCAGGTCAGCCGCGCGGTCGGCAATGGCAACGGCAATGCCGGCGGCAGCCTGGTCGATCAGGGCGATGCCTCGCTGGTGGTGCGCGCCAGTGGCCTGTTCACCAATCTCGACGACATCCGCAGGACCGTGATCACCGCACACGAAGGCCGCCCCATCACGGTCGGCGACGTGGCGACGGTGCGCATTGGCGAGCGTCCGCGCTTCGGCATCGTCGGCGCCGATCATCGCGACAGCATCGTCGAAGGCATCGTGTCGATGATCCGTGGCGGCAATCCGTCCAAGATCAACGCGGACCTGAAAGAACGCATCGCGCAATTGCAGACCCGACTGCCGCCCGGTGTGAAGATCGTGCCGATCTACGACCGTACCGAGCTGGTACGCCACACCGTCGGCACCGTGGCCCACAACCTGATCGTCGGCGCCTTGCTGGTGATCGCGGTGCTGGTGGTGTTCCTGTCCAGCTGGCGCGCCGCGCTGGTGGTGGCCACGGTGATTCCGTTGTCGCTGCTGTTCGCCTTCATCCTGATGAATCTGCAGGGGGTGTCGGCCAACCTGATTTCGCTGGGCGCGGTCGATTTCGGCATCATCATCGACAGCGCCGTCGTCATCGTCGAAGCCCTGATGGTGCGGCTGGCGATCAATCCGATCCAGAACGCCGATCCGGTAGCCGCCCGCACCCATCGCATGCACGTGCTGCAGCGAACGATGAGCGACATGTCGGCGCCGGTGCTGTTCTCCAAGGCCATCATCATCCTGGCGTTCGTGCCGATCTTCACCTTCCAGCGTGTCGAAGGCAGGATCTTCACGCCGGTCGCGCTGACCCTCACCTTCGCGCTGCTCGGTGCGGTGCTGCTGACCTACACGCTGCTGCCGACGCTGCTGTCGTTCCTGGTGCAGAAGCGCCCACTGGTCGAGAAGCACAAGCCCTGGCTGGAATGGTTGCAAACGCGTTACCGGCGTTTTCTCGATCTCACGATGCGCACCCCGCGTGCCACGTTGTTGTTGGCCGGGTTGCCGGTGGTGATCGCATTCCTGCTTGCACCACGACTGGGCAGCGAGTTCATGCCCAAGCTCGACGAGGGCAACATCTGGCTGACCATCACCCTGCCGACCGCCGCCTCGCTGGACACCACCAAGGCGATCGAACGCCAGGTCCGCGCCAGGCTGCTCGCCTATCCGGAGGTCAGGCACGTGATCAGCCAGGTCGGACGTCCCGACGACGGCTCCGATCCGAAGGGCCCGAACAATCTGGAGAATCTGGTCGATCTTAAACCGCGCGGTGAATGGCGCTTCTCCGACAAGGAGGCGCTGGTGGCCGACATGTCGAAGAATCTGGCGACGATTCCCGGCATCACCACCAACTTCTCGCAGGTGATCCAGGACAACGTCGAGGAATCGTTGTCGGGCTTCCGCGGCGAGATCGTCGCCAAGATCACCGGCAACAACCTGGAGATCCTTGAGGACAAGGCCAATCAGGTGGTCGATGTCATCAAGCGCATCCGCGGCGCGACCGACGTCGAGGCCACCAAGATCGGCGGGCAGACCGAACTGGTGGTCACGCCCGATCGCCAGCGCCTGGCCCGCTACGGCCTGACCATCGGCGACGTCAACGATCTGGTGACCCAGGCCATGTCCGGGGTCGGTGTGACCAGCTTCTACGAAGAGGACCGCCGCTTCGACGTGGTGGTGCGCATCGCCGAGAAGGATCGCAACAGCGCCGATGCCATCGGCCAACTGCAACTCGCGCTGCCGGACAGCACCTCGGGCAACGGCACCATCGCACTGAGCGATGTGGCCACGGTCGAAGTTCGTCAGGGTGCCGCGCGCATCCTGCGCGAAGCAGGCTCGCGCAGCGTGATCGTGAAGATGAACCTGCAAGGTCGCGACCAGGGCAGCTTTGTCGCCGAGGCGCAGCGCGTGGTGGCCGAGCAGGTGAAACTGCCATCCGGCTACAACCTCAGCTGGGGCGGCCAGTTCGAGAACTCGCAGCGCGCCGCGAAGCGCTTGATGGTGATCATCCCGCTGACCGTGCTGCTGATCTTCTCACTGCTGTTCTGGGCGTTCCGCTCGGTGCGTCTGGCCGCGCTGGTGCTGGGCATGGTGCCGTTCACCGTGGTCGGCGGCCTGGCCGCACTCGGTCTGGCGGGTTTGCACCTGTCGGTATCCGCAGCGGTGGGCTTCATCGCGGTGGCCGGCATCTCGGTCCAGAACGGCGTGATCATGGTGGAAGAAGTGATGCATCGCATGCGTCAGGGATCGCAACTGGCATTGGCCACCGTGGAAGGTGCGGTGATCCGTCTGCGCCCGATCCTGATGACCGCCTTGATGGCCGGGCTTGGCCTGTTGCCTGCCGCGCTTTCGCAGGGCATCGGCAGCGAGACCCAGCGCCCGTTCGCCTGCGTCATCGTCGGTGGCATCGTCACCGGCACGCTGTTCACGCTGCTGGTGCTGCCGCTGGCGCTGCGCCGGTTTGGAAAATTCTCCGAGCCGGACCTGACCTTCACCGCAGCCGAGCCAGGCGAGGCATAAGCGCACCATGAAATCCGCACCTGCTCTCGTCACCACCACGCTCGCGGCCGCCATCACGCTCCTGTCCGGTTGCGCGGTGGGACCGAACTACGTCCGCCCCACCCTGCCCGAGGCCAACGGCTATTCGCCCACCGCGCTGCCCGACAGCACGGTGTCATCGGCAGCCGCGCCGGCGCAGCATTTCTCTGCACAGCGCGATATCCAGGCCGATTGGTGGACGCTGTTCCAGTCATCGCAACTCGATGCACTGATCCAGCAAGCCTTCGCCGCCAACCCGGACCTGGAAGCGGCGCAGGCATCCTTGCGCGCCGCGCAGGAGAACGTCTACGCGCAACGCGGCTTCTTCTTCCCGACCTTGCAGGCCAGCTACTCGCCATCGCGCACCAAGCTCGCCGGCAACGAAGGAGGCAATTCGCCGGGCATCCAGGGCGACGGCTCGGTCATCAGCACCGGTGAAGGCACGCCTGCCAGCGACGGCGGCACCGCGCCCTACAACTCGCCGGTCATCTACAACTTCCACACCGCGCAGTTGACAGTGGGCTATGCACCGGACGTGTTTGGCGGCATTCGCCGTCAGGTCGAGTCGGCCCAGGCGGAAATGAACGCCCAGCGCTTCCAGTTCGAAGCGGCCCGAATCACCCTGGCGACGAACGTGGTCGCCGCCGCGCTCCAGGATGCCCTGCTGCGCCGGCAGATCGAGATCACCCAGGCGATGATCGACGACAACGTCGTTGCGGTCGGGCTCGCACAGCGACAACTGCAGGCCGGCTATGCCTCGCGCCTGGATCTGGCCACTCAGGAAAGCGCGCTGGCACAGGCCAGGCAGCAGTTGCCGCCGCTGCGCAAGCAGTTCGAGCAGAACCGCAATCTGATGCGCACCTTGATCGGCGCGACCCAAGAGGCAGAGGTTCCGGCGTTCGATCTGGACAGTTTCAAGCTGCCTGAAGAGCTGCCACTGAGCCTGCCATCACAGCTCATCGAGCAACGCCCGGACGTGCGCGCGGCAGAAGAACAACTGCACTCGGCCACCGCGCAGGTCGGCGTGGCGCGCGCCGCACGGCTGCCGCAGTTCTCGATCGACGCCAACTTCGGCGGATCGGCCAGCCATTTCGATCAGATGTTCTGGCCCAGCGGCCAGTTCTTCGAAGTGGTGCTCGGCATCAGCCAGTCGCTGTTCGACGGCGGCACGCTGAAGCATCGCGAACGTGCCGCGCGCGAATCGCTGCGTCAGTCGGCAGCGCAGTACCGATCGACCGTGCTGAGCGCATTCCAGAACGTGGCCGATACGCTGCAGGCGATCCACAGCGATGCCGAGGCCCTGCAAGCCGCCGATGAAACCACGACCGCGGCCAAGACCGCGCTGGACCTGACCCGCCGCCAGCACGATCGCGGCTATCTGGATCGACTGGCGCTGATCCAGGCCGAACAGACCTATCGGGAAGCCTTGCTGGGCCAGACCGAGGCCGTGGCCAGTCGTCTGGGCAACACCGCCACGCTGTTCCAGGCGCTGGGCGGTGGCTGGTGGCAGGCGGAGAACCCTCCCGAAGACAAACCAGTCCCACGCCCGGCTTCGTGAGCAACTTCGTGAGCGGATAAATTACGGGCGGCGCCGTCACCGGCCCGCCCGTAGAAAAAACAATCGCAGCGCTTTCATCCGCATCCGTCGCGGGACACCGGCAATTGCACGATGTCCCGGACGAAGATGCCGGCTCAGCCGCTTACCAGACCAGATCGTCCGGCACCTGATACCTCGGATCCGCATACGGATCCTCTTCCGCCGACGCATTCGGATCGACTCTCAGCGCCACCGCCTGAGCGAAGATCGCCTCGGCCTCGGTCAGCACCTGCGCGGTAACCAGCAGATAACGCCCGTTGAGCTGGACCACACCCAGCTCGCCGGCATTGAGCGCCTTGAGCTGGTCGGCCGTCACGTAGATGCGCTTGATCTTGCCGCCATACGGGAAGTGGCGGGCGATCTCGGCATCGGGCTGGTTGAGTCCCTTGTCCTTGAGCATCTCCTCCAGCTTCGTGCGTGCCTCGCGACGCAGGCGAGCTTCTTCCTGCTTGAGTCGCTCGGCCTCGATCCGCTCGTCCTTTTCCTTCTGTGCACGGATCGCATAGGCCTTGGCCAGCTCGATGTCCTCGCGCTCGCGCGGTTTGCCGCCATGTGGACGCTGACCCTTCGCCTGCCCCGGATGCGGCTTGCCGCCTGCGGGCCTGGCGCCCTTGCCGGGATGCGCACCACGCTGGTCAGGCTTGTGGTCAGGCCTGCGCTCGGGTTTACGCTCGGGTTTGCGTTCGGGCTTCGGTGCAGGCTTGAAGCCCAGGCCAAGTAACTGGTCGCGCAGTGTATCGCTCATGGGACAGACAACTCGATGGAACGTCGATGGAACGGAATCGGTGGAGCCGAGCCTACCGAGACTTAATAATGCGGCGGCGGCGGTTCGTCCGCTGGATCTTCGGAGTACAACGCCGACCGCACCTTGCCGAGGTCATCCAGCAAGTGACGGATCAC
This sequence comes from Pseudomonas sp. GW821-FHT07E12, assembly GCF_058986605.1. NCBI lineage: Bacteria > Pseudomonadati > Pseudomonadota > Gammaproteobacteria > Pseudomonadales > Pseudomonadaceae > Pseudomonas > Pseudomonas sp. GW821-FHT07E12. The sequence goes on from NZ_JBYSVX010000025.1 coordinate 56,939, forward strand.
CTCGGCATTGCGTGCACCGGCCATGCGTGCATCGGCCAGTGCCTCGCTCAGTTCGGCCAGCGCCTGTTCCTGGAAGGACAGGCGCATCTCCAGCTCCACCAGCCGCGCTTCGATGGCCTGTTCGCGCGGCGTCATTTCTTCATGCATGCAGCGAACGACCTCGTCCGATGGCGTAGTAGGCCAGGCCGGCCGACTCGATTTCCGGCGGATCGTACAGATTGCGACCGTCGAACACCACGTCGTCCTTCAACGCCTGCCCGATCCGGGCGAAATCCGGGCTGCGGAACTGCTTCCACTCGGTCACCACGACCAGCGCATCGGCGCCGTCCAGTGCCGCGAAAGCCGAATCACAGAACACCAGATCGTCACGCTGGCCGAAGATGCGCTTGGCCTCCTCGATCGCTTCCGGATCATAAGCCCGCACCTTGGCGCCGGCCTCCCACAACTGGGCCAACAGCCGACGGCTGGACGCCGCGCGCATGTCGTCGGTATTGGGCTTGAACGCCAGCCCCCACACCGCGAAGGTCTTGCCCGCGACCGAGCCGCCGTAGTGGCGCTGGATCAGCTCGAACAAGTGGCCCTTCTGCGCATCGTTGACCGCCTCCACCGCGTTCAGCAGCCTGGGCTCGTGTCCATACTGCTCGGAGGTACGGGCCAGCGCCTGCACATCCTTCGGGAAGCACGAGCCGCCATAGCCGGCACCCGGGTAGATAAAGTGCCAACCGATGCGCGGATCCGAACCGATGCCCTTGCGCACCTGTTCGACATCGGCGCCGACACGCTCGGCGATGTTGGCGATCTCGTTCATGAAACTGATCTTGGTCGCCAGCATCGCGTTGGCGGCGTACTTGGTCAGCTCGGCCGAACGCACGTCCATCTCGACGATGCGGTCGTGATTACGGATGAACGGCGCATACAGGCGGCGGATCACCGCCACCGACTGCGGACGGCTGAAGCCGACCACGATCCGGTCCGGGCGCATGCAGTCGGCAACCGCGTCGCCTTCCTTCAGGAATTCCGGATTGGAGACCACGTCGAAATCGAAGGCCAGCCCGCGCGCGGCCAGTTCCTCGGCCACCGCGGCGCGTACCTTGTCGGCGGTACCCACCGGCACCGTCGACTTGTTGACCACGATCGTCGGCCCGGTGATGTGGCGACCGATCGTACGTGCGACCGCCAGCACATATTGCAGGTCAGCACTGCCGTCTTCGTCCGGCGGCGTGCCCACGGCGATGAACACCACTTCGCCGTGCGTGATCGCCTCGGCTGCGTCGGTGGTGAAGCCCAACCGGCCTGCGCCGTGGTTGGCCTTCACCATCGGCTCCAGGCCGGGTTCGTAGATCGGGATCACCCCGCGATTGAGACCATCCACTTTCGCCTGATCGATATCCACGCAGATGACGTGGTGACCAACTTCAGCCAGACAGGTACCGGTAACGAGGCCGACGTAGCCGGTCCCGAAGATCGCAACTCGCATGGGTGGGGATACTCCTGTGGGGGATTACGGGAGGATACCCAGCAATTCGACATCAAAAGTCAAAGTTGCGTCAGGACCGATCGGACCACCTTGGGTTCCTTCAGGACCATAGGCCAGATTCGAAGGAATCCAGAAGCGATACTTCGAGCCCACCGGCATCAGCTGCAGACCTTCGGTCCAGCCCTTGACCACTTGAGCGAGACTGAACTCGACCGGTTCGCCACGCGTATAGGAGCTGTCGAACACAGTGCCGTCGAGCAGCTTGCCTTCGTAGTTCACACGCACCTTGCTGGCCGCCATCGGGCGCTCGCCACTGCCTTGGCGCAGCACCATGTACTGCAGGCCGGACGCTGTGGTGATCACACCCTTCTCGGTCTTGTTCTTGGCCAGGAAGGCATTGCCCTGCTCACGATTCTTGCCGGCGGCGGCGCTCTGCTTGGCAGTGCCGAAGGCCTGCAGCGTCGCGGCGGCTTCCTGCTGGGTCATCGCCGGCGTGCCCTTGTCGAACACGGTGCGCACGGCCTGCATCAGCACCGACAGATCGATGTCGTCCTGGATGCGCGCCAGCGACGGACCGACCGCACGGTCGCCGAGCATCAGGCCGACATCCTGCTTGGACACCGACGGCGGCTGGCTGCCCGGCGCCATGCCCGGAACCTGTTGGCCGTTACGCACGGCGAGCGTGGTACGCAGCGCGGTGTCGGTGGCCTGGGTCTGCTCGTCCGACAACAGCGGCTTGCCGCCCTTGAATGCATTCTCGATCGCACGCTGCAGCGAGGCCAGATCGATGTCCTGGGAAATCGGCTCGAACGAGCGCGCCACGTCCAGGCCAATGGCGTAGCTGACTTTCTGTCGATCAGTGGTCAAAAGCGAGGTCTCCTTGCTGGCCGCGGGAGCGGCGGGTTGTTGCGACATTGCAGGCAGGGAAACCGACATTGCCACGATCATCAGCGACGCTGCCGCGCCGCGCATTGCCATCTTCATTCGCTGCGATTCCTGGATGTGAGAACAGCGCCGCCGGCGCAGACCTGACATTGTCGCATGCAGGCACGGCGGAAGTAGAGAGGGGGCGCCCCGGAAAACACGAGGCGACGGTACTGACGAACGCGTCGCCACGCGCCGACCAAAGGCAAACAATCACGACCCGCTTCAAAATCCTCTTAACCGGGCCGGTGTTGCCCTTGCCTTGAGCAAGGGCAACGGAAAAAAACTCAACGCGCCGGCGCAGCCAGCTCGCGCTCGATCGCCGCCAGCAGTGCCGGATCGTCCGGACGCACCTTGCTCGGGAACTGCGCCACCACCCGCCCATCGCGTGAGATCAGGTACTTGTGGAAATTCCAGCCCGGCGCCACGCCGGTGTCATGGGTCAGTTCCTTGTAGAGCGGCGTGGCCTCGTCCCCGATCACGTGGACCTTCTCGAACATCGGGAACTTGACCCCGTAGGTCAGCGTGCAGAACTCCTGGATCTGCTTCTCCGAACCCGGTTCCTGGCCCTTGAAGTCGTTGGACGGGAAGCCCAGCACCGAGAACCCGCGCGCCGAGAAGCGTTTCTGCAATGCCTCCAGACCCTCGTATTGCGGGGTAAATCCGCATTTGCTGGCGGTATTGACCACCAACAACACCTTGCCGCCGTATGCATCGTTCAGCTTCACCGGGGTGGTGCCAGCCAGCGGGCGATAGGTCACGTCCAGCAGCGAATCGGCCAGCGCAGTGCCGGATATCGCGAAAAACCCCGCAAATACAAGGGTCGACAGCTTCTTGAATGCACTCATCTGGACATCACTCGGAGGCGGCAGGATGGAACCACCCCTGCCATTGGTTGGGTATGACAGCTGGTTGACACTGTGCGTGTCGGTGTTATAGTCACATACAACACCAGTCACCCAACGCAGGGGGCACCATGTACTCCAGGCTCTTCAGACAACCGCACCTACTGTTGCTGTGCGGCGTCGCGATGCTCTCTGCAGGATGTCTGGGGGCCGCTTCCAGTTGGGTCACGGATACCGGCGTCGATTATGGCGCCTCGGAAACGGATCAGGAAAACGCGACTCCCCCCGAGACCCCTGCCCGGCCGGTACGCCGCCAGCGCGCCTCGATGTCGATGCCCTATTTCTCCTTCGCGCAGGTTCTGCGTCCACGGAGCTGACCCATGAGTGATATTCAATGGAGCGACGGCGCTCCCATCTACCGCCAGCTGAAAGAACGCGTGATCGCGATGATGCTGGACGGAATCCTTAAGCCGGGCGATGCCCTGCCCTCGGTGCGCCAGGTGGCCGCCGAGTACCAGCTCAACCCGATCACCGTCTCGCGCGCCTACCAGGAACTGGCCGACGAGAACCTGGTGGAGAAGCGCCGCGGGTTGGGCATGTTCATGACCGAGGAAGCCGCACTCAAGCTGCGCGGCAGCGAGCGCGAGCGCTTCCTCAACGAGGAATGGCCGGCTGTGCTGGAGCGCATCCAGCGGCTGGGTTTGAGTCTGGAAGAATTGCTGCCCCCGGGGAAATCCTCATGACTGTCGCATCCGAACCCGTCGTATTCGCCCAAGGCCTGCGCAAGGCCTACAAGAACAAACTGGCCCTGGACGGCGCTTCGTTCCAGATCGATGCCGGCCGCATCGTCGGCCTGATCGGCCCCAACGGCGCCGGCAAGACCACCGCACTGAAGGCAATCCTGGGCCTGACGCCCTTCGAGGGTGAGCTGCGTGTGCTGGGCCTGGACCCGCACACCCATCGCAACCAGCTGATGAACGATGTCTGCTTCATCGCCGACGTTGCGGTGCTGCCGCGCTGGCTGCGGGTCGGCGAGGCGATCGACTTCGTCGCCGGGGTGCACCCGCGCTTCGACCGCAGCAAGTGCGAGCGCTTCCTCGCCAACACCCAGCTCAATCCGAAGCTGCGCGTGCGTGAACTGTCCAAGGGCATGATCGTGCAGCTGCACCTGGCCCTGGTGATGGCGATCGACGCGCGCCTGCTGGTGCTGGACGAGCCCACGCTCGGCCTGGACATCCTGTATCGCAAGCAGTTCTACCAGCGCCTGCTGGAGGACTACTTCGACGAGCAGAAGACCATCCTGGTCACCACCCATCAGGTCGAGGAGATCGAGCACATCCTCACCGACGTGATGTTCATCCGTAACGGCAAGATGGTGCTGTCGGCCGAGACCGAGCATCTGGCCGAGCGTTACACCGAGGTGCTGGTGCCGGCCGAGCATGTCGCCCAGGCGCGTGCGCTGGGCCCGATCGACGAACGCGCCCTGCCCTTCGGCAAGACCGTGATGCTGTTCGACGGGATCGCCAAGAGCCAGCTCGCCGAGTTCGGTGAAACCCGCAATCCCGGCCTCGCCGACCTGTTCGTCGCCATCATGAAGGGGACCTACGCATGAACGCCGTAACGCTGAAGACTTCCAAGGGCGGCACCTTCGCATGGCTGCTCAAGCGCGAGTTCTGGGAGAACCGCGGCGGTTTCTTCTGGGCGCAGGTGATCACCGGCGGCATCGCGGTGTTCTTCGCCCTGCTCGGTGCGGTGATCGGCGTGATCACCGCGCACAGGGGTCGCTTTGCAGACGCAACCGACCAGATCGACAACATGCAGGAATACACCCGCACGCTGGGCTCGGTCGGCGATTTCCTGCTGCTGAGCGGCATCGGCATCGCCTCGATCGTGCTGGCCTTCGTGGTGTTCTTCTATGCACTGGGCAGCCTGTACGACGACCGCCGCGACCGCAGCATCCTGTTCTGGAAATCGCTGCCGATCTCCGACACCCAGACCGTGCTGGCCAAGGCCGCCTGGGCGCTGCTGCTGGCACCGCTGATCGCGATCGTCATCGGCGTACTGGTCGGCGTCGTGCTGTGGCTGGTGGCGATACTCGGCGCCACCGCCGCCGGCGCGCCGAACTCGTGGGCGCTGGCCACCCATTCGCACCCGTTCCGGATGCTGGGCGTGTTGCTGACGACCGTGCCGATGGGCCTGCTGTGGTCGCTGCCGACCATCGGCTGGCTGATGTTCTGCTCGTCCTGGGCCAAGAGCAAACCGTTCCTGTGGGCGGTGCTGGTGCCGCTGTTGGCCTGCGTGATGATCAGCATCCTTAGCGCGATGCCGGGCGTGCACCTGCCGATCGGCTGGGTCTGGTACATCGTCGCCTTCCGCGGGCTGCTGAGCGTGGTGCCGGGTGCCTGGTGGCCGCGCAGTCTGGAAGGCAGCTCGATCAACGGCGACGACATCCATAGCCCGGCCGACGCGCTGAACTGGCTGATTGCGCACAACAACCCCGCGCAGGTCTACAGCAATCCCGATATCTGGATCGGCGCCGCCATCGGTATCGCCTTCATCGCAGCGGCCATCTATCTGCGCCGCCGTGCTGGCGAAATCTGATTCCCACGCACACGGATGTGCAGGCTGCTGCAAGCCATTCACTCCCATGAGGACATCACCATGCGACTGCTGCTGACCACTGCCCTGCTGATGCTGCCCGCCCTGGCCATGGCCGAGGACGCTTGCAAGTTCAGCGAACCGCGCGCGCTGGATCTCAACCTGACCGGCATCAAGTCGGTGAGCTTCGAGGTCAACTCCAACAAGCTGCACCTGCAGGCTTCGCCTGGCGCCAATGCATCGGTGAAAGGCCGCGCCTGTGCATCCCACGCCGAGCTGTTGAAGGACCTCAAGCTGAGCCAGAAACGCGACGGCGACCGCTTGATCGTCGAGCTCGGAGAGGATCGTCCGTTCAAGATCAGCTTCGGCAGCAGCTATTCGACCCTCGACATCCAGGCCACCCTGCCGGACACCCTGTCGGTGCAGATCAACTCGGGCTCGGGCGATACCTGGGTCAACGGTGGCAGCACGCTGGACGTGCAGGTAGGTTCAGGCGACGTCGATGTCCGCAACATCAAGGGCCAGGTCACTGCCAGGACCGGCTCGGGCGACTTGACGTTGCAGGAGATCGGCACGTTCAAGCTGCTCGGCGTCGGATCGGGCGACGTCACCGCCCGCAGCGTGCGCGGCCCGGTCAACGTCGGCGATGTCGGATCCGGTGATCTGAAGATCTTCGGCGCCGATGGATCGGTCGACATCGGCCGGATCGGTTCCGGCGACGTGACCGTCACCGACGTCAAGGGAAGCGTCACTGTCGATTCGATTGGTTCCGGCGATCTGAACGTGCGCAATGCCTCCGGCGATCTGACACTGCGGCGCAAGGGCAGTGGCGACGTTCGTCACAGCGATGTACGCGGCAACGTGAAGATCCCACACACCGATTGACGTCCCGCCTGCGAGGGCATCTGCTCATGAAATCGCGTCATCTCATCCCCGCCTTGGTCATGCTTGTCGCTGTCGCCAGCGCCTGTAGTCGCTCCGAAACGGCTCGCACCCAGGACAGCACGGGACACCAGGACATCATCTTTCATGACGACAAGCTGGTACTGCGCGTCGATGGCCTGCCTGCCGCTGCGATTGACGCAAGCGGCAATTTGTCGATCGGCAGCAAGGCCATCACCCTGACGGATTCGCAGCGCCAGTTGACCTTGGACTATCGCCGCGAGGTCAGCGAGATCGCCCAGCACGGTATCGAGGTCGGAAAACAGGGCGCCACCCTGGGCGTGCAGGCCGCCGGCGAGGCGCTGAAGGGCGTCTTCAGCGGCGAGACCGACAAGATCGGCGACAAGATCGAAGCACAAGCCGACAAGCTCAAGGAGCAGGCGCTCAAGATCTGTGACAACCTCGACAAGCTCAAGGCCACGCAGGATGCGCTCGCTGCACAGGTTCCAGCGTTCAAGCCATACGCCAGCCTGGATACGGACAGCACTGCTGATTGTCGCAAGAACTGAAAGATTGAAGCGTCTGCCGTCACCGGCACTTCAGTAACGGAATACCGCTTGCCCCCCGCCCCATGGTCGCTATGCACCATGACGGCGAAGCCCTGCGCCAATCTTGCAGTGCGTCTCTCGATTTTTCATGCCATGGAGGTCAACCGTGCGTCTCAAGTTCCTCGCTATTTCCGTAGTCGTGTTTGCCAGTTTTTCAGCTGCGGACGCCGACGCACAGGACACACCGCCGCAGGCGGACTATCTGTTCATCGGCAGCTATCACATGAACAATCCTGGGCGCGATGTGCACAACATGAAGGCGGATGACGTTCTCTCCGCCAAGAGGCAACAGGAAATCGCCGAGATCGTTCGCCTTATCGAACGTTACCGACCCACCAAGGTGATGCTGGAGGTCGATGTACAACGGCAGAAAAAGATCGACAAAGACTACATTGAGTCCTGCAAGGGCAATCGCCCGCTTACTCGAGATGAAAGCGAACAACTTGGATTCCGGATTGCCTGCGACATGGGACTCAAGACGGTTTATGCGGTGGATTGGAACGATCTTGGCCCGATCAAGGACGAGGACAGCATCGACTATCTGAAGGCTGTCGAGCGACATCAACAGCAAAAGCAGTATGGCGAGCTCCTGGCAACCGGCAGGATACGGCAGGAGAAAGACCAAGCCATTCTCGACCGGGGATCCATCCTGGACATGCTGAAGAATCTCAATTCGAGCGAGTGGCTCAGAGATAACGCGAAAAGCTATTACGGCGTTGGCATGCTCGGCACACAAGCCGACCCGATCGGAGCGAACTGGGTCCAGTACTGGTTCGGTCGCAACCTGGCCATCTTCAACAACATAGCCAGGGACACCGGGAACGGCGATCGGATACTGGTCATCTACGGCGCGGGACACGGCAACTATCTGCGCCAACTGGCGACCGACTCCGGCATCTATCGTGTGCATGACCCGATCCATTGGCTGTCGGAGCAGTGAAGCCCGCCCCCAAGCGCGTCGTACAAGCCTGAGTGGAAGGACCTTCCGCTTTGGCGAAGTCAGGCGAGTCAACTTGGGCGGTTGTCACAATTTGCACTGACATCCATGGATCCCCGCCTTCGCGGGGACGACGACGGAGAAATGACATGGATAGCGTCGAATCCTGGCTTTCGCGAAAATGACGGGAGAGCTTGTTCGGATGAGCAGGCAAGCCCTGTTACCGGGACCCAGGTGCATGTCGGCCCCGTGGAAATCCGGGACCACTCGACACGCCGTAGAATGTCGCGAACCTCCTCCGCGTCACCTTCCCATGAAGAAAATCCTCGTTCTCTGCGTGGCTGCCTTGTTGCTGTGCACGCTCGCCGCCTGCGGCAAGTCGTCCTCCGACCGTGCCGAGCGCTCCAAACCGCGCGTTTCGATCAGCAGCGACGCCGTGCTGTTGCGCCGTGCACCTGCGGCCAACGCACAGATCAGCCCGGATGGCACGCTGCGCATCGATGACATCGTGCTGCCGCAGCAGGAACCCAATCGCGCCAAGTTGCAATTGCTGTTTGGTCACTTGCAGATGCAGCGTCAGCAGGCGCTGTCCGAGGCCAAGCCGGATCCGGACTACCGCGCGATCCCGGTGCAGTCCACGCCGGAGATAGATCAACTCAGCGGCGCGTTGCTGCAGGCGATTCCGCCACTGCAGGCCTATCGCGAAAGCTTCGGCAATCTGCAGGCCGAGCGGCACTGAGGCATATTTGCCCTCACCCCTCTCCCAGCGGGAGAGGGGCTACAACGACAGCCAATCAGCCGCCGCTACCGCTGCCGGCGTGGATGCCGCCCTCGGTCAGCGTCGCCGGATCGAGCAGCTTGCGCAGCTCGGCCTCGGGCAGACCGCTGTCTTCCTTGGCCACGTCCAGTACCGGCCGGTTTTCCTTGTAGGCACGCTTGGCGATCGCGGCGGCCTTTTCGTAGCCGATTACCGGGTTCAGCGCGGTCACCAGGATCGGATTGCGATCCAGCGCCTCCTTTACCTTGTCGTGGCGCACCTTCAGCCCGGCGATCGCCTTGTCCGCCAGCAGCGTCGAGACGTTGGCCAGCAGGCCGATCGAATCCAGCAGATTGGCTGCGATCAACGGCAGTGCCACATTGAGCTGGAAGTTGCCGGTCTGGCCGGCCACGGTGATCGCGGCGTGGTGACCGATCACCTGCGCCGCAACCATCACGGTTGCCTCCGGGATCACCGGATTGACCTTGCCCGGCATGATCGACGAGCCCGGCTGCAGCGCCGGCAGTTCGATCTCGCCCAGGCCCGCCAGCGGTCCGGCATTCATCCAGCGCAGGTCGTTGGCGATCTTGATCAACGCCACCGCCAGCGCGTTGAGCTGACCGGACAGTTCGACTGCATCGTCCTGCGCGGCCAGGCCCTCGAACTTGTTTTCGGCACTTTCGAACCTGGTCTTGGTCAGCGTGCTCAGCACCTTGGCGACCTTGCCGCCCAGGCGCGGATCGGCATTGATGCCGGTGCCGATCGCGGTCCCGCCCAGCGGCAACCGGCGCAGGCGCTTGAGGCTGTCTCCGATGCGCTCTTCGGCCGAAGCCACCTGCGCCGACCAGGCGCGGAACTCCTGACCGAAGGTCAGCGGCATCGCATCCATCAAATGGGTGCGGCCGGTCTTGACCACCTTGTCCAGGCTCTTGGCGCGCTTGTCGATGGTCTTGCGCAGGTGCTTGAGTGCCGGCAGCAACTGCTCGATCACGGCCAGCTGCGCGGAAACACGGATCGCGGTCGGGATCACGTCATTGGAGCTCTGGCCCAGGTTGACGTGATCGTTGGGATGGATCTTGTTCTTGCCCGCGCCGTCCTTGAACGAGCGCGATGCGAGCGTGGCGATCACCTCGTTGGCATTCATGTTCGACGAGGTGCCGGAACCGGTCTGGTAGATATCGATCGGGAACTGCGCATCGAAATGACCATCCGCCACTTCCAGCGCGGCCGCCTGGATCGCCTTGGAAGCCGATTTCGGCAGCAGCCCCAACTCACCATTGACCTGCGCGGCAGCGGCCTTGATCAGACCCAGCGCGCGGATGAAACCACGCGGCATCGGCTGACCGGACACCGGAAAATTCTGTACCGCACGCTGGGTCTGGGCACCCCACAACGCATCGTCAGGCACTTGCAGCTCGCCCATGCTGTCGTGTTCGACCCGATATTTCTCGCTCATTCGCAATCTCCAAACTTCGTAAGTGACGTGTCAGGGAATCAGCGGCTGGCGGCGGGCTTTTCCCCTGGCTGGCAGCGCGACAACGATACTCCTTCCCGACCAGCCAGCAGCGTCTGCGATAGACTGCGGTTTCACTGATAGATGGAACTTCAACGCCGCCATGGGCGACGACCCCGACTGTAGATTCAGGCCTCTGCTGCCTCGCCACCGATCCCATCACGCCACCGGCCGCGCACAGCGTACCCCTGCCCTGGCGATCCTCGCCGGGAGGACCGGATGATCGGCAATCTCCTCCTGCTGCTTCTGGCCCTGCTGCTGGTGCTGCTCAACGGCTTCTTCGTCGCCGCCGAGTTCGCACTGGTCAAACTGCGCCACACCCAGGCACTGGGCCTGGCCGAACGCCATGGCTGGCGTGGCCGTCTGCTGCTCAACGTGCATGAGCATCTGGACACCTATCTTTCCGCCTGTCAGCTCGGCATCACGCTTGCCTCGCTGGGTTTGGGCTGGGTTGGCGAACCGGCATTCGCACACCTGCTGCAGCCGTTGTTCGATGCACTCGGATTGCCCGACGATGCCGCGCGCCTGACGTCCTTCATCATCGCCTTCAGCGTGATCTCGTTCCTGCACATCGTGATGGGTGAGCTGGCGCCGAAGTCGATGGCGATCCGCCGCCCCGACCGCATGTCGCTGTGGACCGCCGCGCCGCTGTACCTGTTCTACTGGACGATGTATCCGGCGATCTGGCTGCTCAACAGCAGCGCCAACGTGCTGTTGCGCACGCTGGGCTGGGGCGATGTGGAACACACTTCGCACCGTTATTCGCGCGAAGAACTGAAGCTGATCGTCGATCGCCAGGGCGGTGGCACCACGCCCGACCAGGATCTGGCGTTGATGAGCCACGCACTGGAACTGCCCGATCTGGTCGCCGGCGACCTGATGCGTGCACGCGAGTACCTGCGCAGCCTGCGCGACGGCATGAACCTGCAACATGTGCTGGCCGAATTCGCCCAGTCGCGCTACACCCGCTACCCGTGGTTCGGCGCCGACAACGACGATCTGGTCGGCGTGCTGCACGTGAAGGACCTGCTGGTGGAACTGGCCAACGGCCGCCAACCGGACGACCTGCGTGCATTGCTGCGCCCAGCCAATCTGGTGGCGATGGAAACCCCGGTCACCCAGGTGCTGGAGCGCTTCCGCAGCGGTGGCGGCACCCACATGGCGCTGTGCGTGGACGAGCACGGCCGGATCCTCGGCTACTTCACCCTGGAAGACCTGCTTGAGGTGGTCGTCGGCGATATCGAGGACGAACATGTGCACGTGGTCAAGGATGCCCCCGCACACGGACCGGATGGTTCGCTGCTGGTCTCGGGCACGACCTCGATCTTCCGCCTCGAACGCCTGCTCGGCCGCGATCTGGAAGCACCGGAGCACATCAATTCGGTCGGCGGGCTGATCGTGCATCGACTGCAGCGCCTGCCCGAAGAAGGCGAAAGCCTGGAGCTGGACGGCAACCTGGTAACCGTGCGCCGCATGGCCGGGCACCGCATCCAGGTGGTGGCGGTGATGCCGATGCCTAAGAGAGGGGCGGCGTAAACAGCCGCCCCGTCATTACCCTAGCGGCCCGGCACCACGCGGAACTCGTAGTGGAAGCTGCGCAACGTGCCCGCCACATTCACCCCATCCACCACGACCTCGTAGCGGACACCCGGACGCAACCCGGCCACGCGGAACTGCAGATTGTTGGGCAGTCCGAAATAATCGTTGTCGTAGCGCAGCCCTTGCAGCGGCAGCATGCCTCCATCGGAGCCACGCACCTGGATCCTTGCCTGGCGGTAATCCACGTCACGATTGGCCCCGGGCCGGTTTGCATCGACCAGCACCGAGAACGAGAGCCAGGCACGCGGGTCGACATACCGCTCCGGGTAGTCGCCGACCGGCCAGGCAATGAAATCGGCAGCCCCGCGCAAGGGCTCGGCGCTGCGGCCACGCCCCAGCCGCAACGCCGCAGCGCCGCTCTGCATCCCGTTGGCGAGCGGCCCGGCTACCCAGGAGAAGGCCACCTCCCGAAGGAACGGATCGAGCAGCCAGCGCCGGTGGCCGAGACCATCGGCCGCCAGGTTGTCGGTGTCGGTCAGCCAGCTGGCGACGATGTCGCCGGCGTCTTCCGCAGCCAGCACCTCGGATACCGCACCGCCATAGAGCAGGCTGCCGCGCGCGCCCTGCTGGGCTAGTGGCGAGAAACAGCGCCAGTCCGGCGATGGCGTGTGGCTGAGCGTACCGTTGGCGGCCATCGTCAGCGCCGCGGCGTCGGCCTGGGCCTGCAGTGCCGGCGCATACGCCAGCGGCGCCAGTCCATGCAGCGTGCGCAGCCGGTTGAGCAGTTCCAGCACCTGCCGGCGCGTCGCCTCGGTCAACTCACCGGGTTCACAGGCGGCAATATCGGGCCGGACCCGGTACGACAACGCCCCCACGGGTGGCTCGGCCGCCTGGAGCTGGGTTGTGAGGGGGATCAACAGGACGAGCGACAGGCAAACAGCCAAGCGATGTGACATGGAGCAGACGTACCTGGAATGGGGGGGCTTAGCACACAATAGGCGGTGCCTTGTGCCGGCATTTGCCGATCCAGCCGCCCCCGTGCCCAGGGCGTGTCATCCAGACCCAACGCGACCTACAGCGTAGAATACGCGCCCCGTCTGCTTCCCTGTCCCCGCCCATGTCGGAATCCGCCCTGCTCGCCCTGTCCCCGCTCGACGGCCGCTACGCCGCCAAGGTCGATGCGCTGCGCCCGATCTTCTCCGAATACGGGCTGATCCGCGCCCGCGTCACCGTCGAGATCGAATGGCTGCTGGCGTTGGCCGCCGAGCCGGGCATCGCCGAGCTGAAGGACTTCAGCGAAGCCGGCAAGACCAGGCTGCGCGCCCTGGCCAGTGGTTTCTCGGTCGAGCACGCCGCGCGCGTGAAGCAGATCGAACGCACCACCAACCATGACGTCAAGGCGGTCGAGTACTTCATCAAGGAGCAGCTCAAGGACGATGCCGAGCTCGGCCCGGCACTGGAATTCGTGCACTTCGCCTGCACCAGCGAGGACATCAACAACCTGTCCTACGGCCTGATGCTGGCGCAGGCCCGCACCGAGGTGCTGCTGCCGGCACTGACCGGCGTCGCTGCGACGCTGCGCACGCTGGCCCACGCCCAGGCCGCACAGCCGATGCTCTCGCGCACCCACGGCCAGACCGCCTCGCCGACCACGCTCGGCAAGGAGATCGCCAACGTGGTCGCGCGCCTGGAACGCCAGATCAGGCAGATCGGCGCGGTCGAGCTGACCGGCAAGATCAACGGCGCAGTCGGCAACTACAACGCGCACGTGGTCAGCTACCCGGACGTGGACTGGACGGCGTTCGCGCAGCGCTTCGTCGAGGGCCTGGGACTGGTGTTCAACCCCTACACCACCCAGATCGAGCCGCATGACAACGTCGCCGAGATCGGCGATGCCACCCGTCGCGCCAATACCATCCTGGTCGATCTGGCGCGCGACATCTGGGGCTACATCTCGCTGGGCTACTTCAAGCAGCGCCTCAAGGAAGGCGAAGTCGGCTCCTCGACCATGCCGCACAAGGTCAACCCGATCGACTTCGAGAACGCCGAGGGCAACTTCGGACTGGCCAACGCCCTGTTCGAGCACTTCTCGGCCAAGTTGCCGATCAGCCGCTGGCAGCGCGACCTCACCGACTCCACCGTGCTGCGCGCGCTCGGCACCGCCTTCGGCCACACCCTGGTGGCGCTGGAATCGCTGGGCAAGGGCCTGGGCAAGCTGGAAGTGAACCCGCAGCGCCTGGACGCTGACCTTGACGCGGCCTGGGAAGTGCTGGCCGAAGCCGTGCAGACGGTGATGCGCCGCCATGGCCTGCCCAACCCGTACGAACAGCTCAAGGCGCTGACCCGCGGCCAGGGCATCACCGCCGATTCGATGAAGGCCTTCGTCGAATCGCTGGAGCTGCCGGAAGCCGACAAGCAGCGCCTGCGCGAACTGACGCCGGGCGGCTACACCGGCCTGGCCGAACGGCTCGCCCGGGCGATCTGACGGCCAGATTTATGTAGGAGCGGCTTCAGCCGCGAGGGGCTTTACCGGTAAAGCCCGTCTCTTCTCCACACCTTACGCTGCCGACGAACGTCCAGCAGTGTAGATCTCGGTG
>NZ_JBYSVX010000026.1:0-71546 GCF_058986605.1 Pseudomonas sp. GW821-FHT07E12
CCCCCCCCCCCCCCCCCCCCCCCCCCCCCCCCCCCCCCCCCCCCCCCCCCCCCCCCCGCTCCTACGAAAGCCGGGCAACCGGCCACTGACAAAGCTCAACCGGCAAATCCGCCTTCGTCCAGAAAGCGTTGCTCCTCCGGCGTGGTCTCCCGCCCCAGCGCGGCATTGCGATGCGGGAAGCGCCCGAAGCGGGCGATGATGTCCTGGTGCAGCAGCGCCCATTGCGCGGGATTCTCGCCGGGCAGCGCGCGATGCAGTTCGACCGAGCGCGCTTGATCGGCCGGATCCTCGCTGTGCTCGAACGGCAGGTAGAAGAACATCCGCAACGATGCCGCGACGATGTGGTCGTAGCCGGCCTCGAGCGCACGGCGCGCGTAGTGCCGCGCCAGTCCGTCGGTGGCATAGGCATGCGCGTTGCCACGGAAACAGTTCCGCGGAAATTGATCGAGCAGGATCATCAGCGCCAGCGCACCGTTGGCACTGTCCATCCAGGATTCGTGTTCACGACGCGCGGCGGCGGCATGGAAGTCGAGAAAGTGCTGGCGGAGGTTGGCGTCGAACGATTCGTTCTTCGAGAACCACCGCTCCGGGCCGGCACGGGTCCAGAACTCCAGTACCGGGTCGAACGGCTTGCGCGGGATGGCAGGCGCCATGCAGGCGACCTCCTTTGGGCACGGCCGCACAGCATGCACCGACGCGGGCAGCACCGCCCGTTGCGCCGCGTCAGACCACGGCCATGACCTGCGGGGCTTGGCAAGCCCGTCCTCGCCCGTTAGCGTCGCCTGGTTGCCTGTCTTCACCGGGGAAAACCTGATGCGCCACCTTCTGCTTGCCGGCCTGGCCGGCGCTTTGCTGTGCGGGCCCGCGACCGCGGCCACGCGCTTCGTCGCCGATCCGTATCCCAGCACCTACAAGCCGATCGCCTCCGGCGCGGTGTTGATCGAGCACGCCACCGTGCTGACCGGCACCGGCCAGCGCCTGGACGATGCCGACATTCTGCTGGCCGACGGCAAGGTACAGGCGGTCGGTCACGCTCTGCCGGCGCCGGCCGGCGCGATCCGCGTCGATGGCACCGGCAAGTGGGTGACGCCGGGCATCATCGACGTGCATTCGCACCTGGGCGTGTACGCCAGCCCCGGCGTGAAGGCGCACAGCGACGGCAACGAGATGACCGCGCCGGTCACGCCCAATGTCTGGGCCGAGCACTCGATCTGGCCGCAGGATCCGGGCTTCCTCACCGCGCTGGCCGGCGGCATCACCTCGCTGCAGGTGCTGCCGGGTTCGGCCAATCTGATCGGCGGGCGCGGGGTGACGCTGAAGAACGTGCCGGCCACCACCTATCAGGCGATGAAATTTCCCGGTGCGCCGTGGGGCCTGAAGATGGCCTGCGGCGAGAACCCCAAGCGCGTCTATGGCGAAAAGGGCGGCCCGGCCACGCGCATGGGCAACGTCGCCGGCTACCGCGCCGCGTTCATCGATGCGGCCGAGTACCTGCGCAAGAACACGCCGAAGAAGCAGCCGGCCAAGCGCCATTGGTGGAGCCGCAGCGGCAGCAACGACAGCAGCGGTGACACCGGCGGCAAGCGCGATCTCAAGCTGGACACGCTGGCCGGCGCGATCGATGGCGACATCCGCGTGCACATCCACTGCTATCGCGCCGACGAGATGGCGACGATGATCGATCTGTCCAAGGAATTCGGCTTCCACATCGCCGCATTCCACCACGCGGTGGAGGCCTACAAGATCGCCGACAAGCTGGCGCAGGAGCAGATCTGCGGCGCGATGTGGGCCGACTGGTGGGGCTTCAAGATGGAGGCCTTCGACGGCATCCAGGAGAACATCGCGCTGGTCGATCGACCGGCCAACAGTTGCGCGATCGTGCATTCGGATTCGGAGGAAGGCATCCAGCGGCTCAACCAGGAAGCGGCCAAGGCGATCGCCAACGCGCGTCGCGCCGGCATCGCGATCGCGCCCGAGCACGCGATCGCGTGGATCACGCTCAATGCCGCCAAGTCGCTGGGCATCGAGAAGCAGACCGGCTCGCTGGAGGCCGGCAAGATGGGCGATGTCGTGGTCTGGAACGGCAGCCCGTTCAGTTCGTATGCGCTGGCCGAGAAGGTCTATGTCGATGGTGCGCAGGTCTACGACCGTCATGACCAGAGGTTGCAGCCGGTGTCGGACTTCATGCTGGGTCAGGGAGGTGTGCTGTGAGCTTCTTTGCCCTCACTCGTAGTGCTTTCGCACGGGTTGCCCTTGTTCGTCGTTCCCGCGAAGGCGAGAACCCAGCGACTCTGCTTTCCTCATCGATGCACGGCAGCGGCCTCCTGCTTGCGAGTAGTACACAAGAGCCACAGCAACGTCGCTGGGTTCCCGCCTTCGCGGGAACGACGATGGCGTTGTTGTCGTTGTTCTGGGCAGGCCACGCTTCCGCCCAGAACGTCCTGATCCGCGACGCCACCGTCCACACCGCCACCGCCCAGGGCACGCTGCAGCACACCGACGTGCTGGTGCAGGGCGGCGTGATCCGCGCGGTCGGCCATGGTTTGAACGCGCCAACCGGCACCACCGTGATCGAGGCCGCAGGCAGGCCGCTGACGCCGGCACTGTTCGGCGGCATCACCGAGATCGGCATCGAGGAAGTGTCCGGTGAAGACGTCACCGTCGACAGCGGCCTCAAGCTGACCGAGCAGCCGATGCGTCCCGAGTTCGACGTCACCCTCGCCTACAACCCGGACTCGGTGCTGGTGCCGGTCGCACGCGTGGAAGGCATCGGCTTCACCGCGCTCGGTGCGACCACCTCCGGCGCTTTCATCGCTGGCCAGGGCGGCGTGGTGCGGCTGGACGGCAGCGCCGATCCGATCGGTCCGCATGCGTTGTTCATCCGTCTCGGCGCGGATGCTTCCGAACTGACCGGCAACTCGCGCGCCGCGCAGTGGATGCTGCTCGACCAGCTGGTCGCCGAAGCACGCGGACGCATACCGGCGGATTCGCCGCACGCGCTGCTGACCCCGGCCGGGCGCGCGACGCTGGCGAAGTTCCTGGCCGGCCAGGGCCGCATCGTGGTCCAGGTCGAACGCGCCGCCGACATCCGCCAGCTGCTGCGCTGGTCGCAGCGCGAGAAGATCCGGATCGCCATCGTCGGCGGTACCGAGGCGTGGAAGCTGGCCCCGCAGCTGGCGCAGGCCAAGGTGCCGGTGCTGCTCAATTCACTGTCCGACCTGCCATCCAACTTCGACCAGATCGGCGCGACCCTGGAAAACGCCGCACGACTGCATGCAGCCGGCGTCGAGGTCAGCTTCAGCCAGGGCGGCGATGGTTCGCACAACGCACGCAAGGTGCGCCAGCTGGCCGGCAATGCCGTGGCCAACGGCCTGCCGTGGGAAGACGGCTTGGCCGGCCTGACCCGCGTGCCGGCAGAAATCTTCGGCGTGTCCGATCGCATCGGCAGCATCGCGGTCGGCAAGCAGGCCGATCTGGTGCTGTGGGAAGGCGACCCGCTGGACGTGGCCCACTACGCCGAGCAGCTCTGGCTGGGCGGCCGCGCGATCCCGATGCGTTCGCGCCAGACCGAGCTGCGTGATCGTTACCTGCAGCAGCAAGGCGCATTGCCTCGGGCGTATTCGCACTGACGACAGGCTCCATCCCATCGCACCGCAAGCTTGAGGAGGTTCCATGCAAATCGTGTACGCCATCCTCTGTCTGATCGGCACTGCCCTGCCGCTCGCACAGTTCATGCCATGGCTGACCGACCATGGCCTGGACGTTCCCCTGTTGGCGCAGCAGGCCATCGCGACGCCGGTTTCGGCGTTCGCCTGGGCGGATGTGCTGGTTTCCGCGATCGCGGTCGTGGTGCTGGTGCAGGCCGAAGGACGGCGCCTGGGCATGCGTCGCCCCTGGATCGCGCTGCTGGGGCTGGGCGTTGGCGTATCGCTGGCGCTGCCGCTGTTCCTGCTGTTGCGGGAACGGCATCTGGCCGCCAACACGCACCGTCGGTGACCGCGTCGGCTCCAGAACCATCGAAGGCGACGCCATGCGGCATCGCCTCCGACGATTCAGCGCCCGACGTCAGTTCGCGTTGACGGTCGCGTTGAAGTACGCCCAACCATTGCCGCGTACCACCTCGAAACCCGCCTCCACCGCGTGCAGGTACAGGTTGTTGCTGTAGTACCCGTCCTGCGAACGGTTGCTCTGCAACCAGTTGAGGAACGGCTTCACGTCCAGATTCAGGCTGCCACTGCTGGCCAGCGTGGACTGCCCGGCGGTGCCGTGCGGGATGAAGGTGTAGACGTAGTAACCCGCACCGCTGTTGTAGCCCTCCCACAGGTCGAAGGTGCGGCCGCCGGCGGTGATCACGTTGGTGCCGGTCTGGGTGCCGATCGGCCACGAGTTGTGGTCGCCCCAGATCATCACCTCCAACTGCGGGGTGCTCTTGTTGGTATCCCAGCGGAAGAAGATGTCGTAGGCGAAATCGCCGCCCAGGTTGCTGCCGCCGTCGCTGTAGCCGAACGTCACCGGAATGCTGCTGGTCGCCGACACCCGTTTCGGAAACAGCGTGTCGCTGGTCGGATTCCAGTCGTAGTGCCAGCCGCGCACGATGGCCGGATAGCCATACAGATTGTTGGTGGAGTAATTGAAGCTCACCGTCATCTCCGGCAGGCTGCCGGTTCCGAACGTGCCCTGCATGATGTTGTTGGGGTCGTTGAAGTTGTTGACCCAGGCGTAGTGGTTGCCGAACACCTTGTACGGCCCGGCCATGGCGCTCGGCGCGATCAGCGCAAGGCCCAGGGCCAACGCCCCGGCGCCCGCAAGGCGGCGCAAAGACGAGGGGGTGGATCGATCGCGAGATACATTGTTCGAAGAAACAGCTTGCATGTGGCCCTCTCCCTTACGGGACATCCTGTCCTGGTCCAGGCAGCTCCTGCCGCCGGCACGCGGCCATGGGACCGCAGCCGTCGGCGACGCTAGCAGCCTGTGCAATGCAGCATTCATCACGATTCGGGACCCGGCTATGCCGGTTCGGAGATAGCGTGGTGCAGTGCTCGTGGCGGACGTGCGCGGGTTGGTATTTGCAGGGTGCGCCGGGGGTGGATAATCCAGGCCTATTCGCGGAGGACGCCATGCAACTGCGTTGGTACTTCGACTTCGTATCGCCCTTCTCCTACCTGCACTGGCAGAAGCTGCAGCGCCTGCCGCAGCTGGCGCAGATCCAGCCGGTGCCGATCGTGTTCGGTGCGGTGCTCAGCGCGATCGGCATCCGTGGCCCGGCCGAGATCCCGGCCAAGCGGGTGTTCACCTATCGCCACGTGCAGTGGCAGGCGCAGCAGGAAGACGTGTTGCTGCGCTTTCCGCCGGCGCACCCGTTCAACCCGCTGGCGGCGCTGCGGCTGTGCATCGCCGCCGGCACCACGCCGCAGGCGATCGATGCGATCTTCGACTGGATCTGGCGCAACGGTCAGGCCGGTGACAGCGCGGCCGCACTGGCGCCAGTGGCCGAGGTGCTGGGCATCGCCGATCCGGAGATGGCCATTGCCGCGCCGGAGGTCAAGGCGGCGCTGCGCGCGAACACCGATGCCGCACTCGCCGCCGGCGTGTTCGGCATACCGACGCTGGCGATCGACGGCGAGCTGTTCTGGGGCAACGACGCGCACCCGCTGATCGAGGCAGTGCTGGCCGATCCGGAGTGCCTGCGACGCGAGCCGATGGCCCACCTGGCCACATTGCCGGAGGGGGTGCGTCGCGGCGGGTGACCTTTCGCAGGTGCGCTCGGTCACGTTTTTGCGATAGCTTTCACACTCTAATTGAGACGCAGCAGCCGGAGGGGGCAACGATGCGTATCGGAATCGTGGTGGATTCTGCTTGTGACCTGCCGCAGGACTTCATCCATCAGAACAACATCGTGGTGCTGCCGATCACCGTGCGGATCGGCGAAGCGGTACTGGCCGACCACCGCGACGAGGAAGCCACGCTGGAGTTCCTGCACGCCCACGTCGCCGAACGCGGCCACGAGGCCGAGACCACGCCGTTCTCGGTCAACCAGATCCGCGACCTGTTCCTGGAGCGGCTGGTCATCGACTACGACCACGTGTTCTGCCTGACCATCTCCAAACTGCGCAGCCAGATCTTCGACAACGCGACCCAGGCCAGTTTCGCGATCCTCAACGACTACAAACCGGTGCGGCAAGCAGCCGGGCACAACTCGCCGTTCGCGCTGCGGGTGATCGACACGCTCAACCTGTTCGCCGGCCAGGGCATCACGGCGGTGGAAGCGGTACGGATGCGCGCCGAAGGTGCCAACGTGGCGCAGATCCGCACGCGCATCGAGCAACTGGCCGAGAACACCTACGGCTACATGATCCCGCGCGACCTGTACTACCTGCGGGCGCGGGCCCGTGCCAAGGGCGATCGCAGCGTCGGGCTGATCAGCGCCGCGCTCGGCAGTGCGTTGGACATCAAACCGGTGTTGCGTGCCTATCGTGGCGTGACCGAGCCGGTGGCCAAGCTGAAGGGGTTCGAGCCGTCAGCACAGAAGATGTTCGAGTTCACTGCGCGCAAGGTGCGCGAGGGCTTGATGACGCCGACGGTGTGCGTCGGCTACGGCGGCGAGTTGGCCGAGCTGCGGGCGCTGCCGGGTTATGGCACGTTGCGGGATGCCTGTGCTGAGGCGGGGGTGGAGATGTTTGAGAGTGTGATGAGTCTTACCGGGATGGTGAATGTGGGGAAGGGGGCGGTGGCGGTGGGGTTTGCGGCTGCGCCGCATGCTTTTTCGGCCTGACGCGGATTCGACGACTCGCTCACGAACCGAACTGCTAGCCTTCCCATCGCCGATTCATTGATCCCAGGGATACCGAACATGCCCGTCAGCTACTCGATCAGCCTGCCCGATCCCGCGCTTGCCCGTGGCAGCGATGCGGTGGTGAGTTTCACCGCGCATGGCGCGGATGCTTTCGCCGAACAGTTGCAGGCGGCATTGGCCAACCCGGCGTGGTTCGAGCGCTGGCGTGCGCTGCAGCCTGACCCGGACGAGGTCGATCCGGGCATGGGCATCACCGATCCCGATGCGCGTGTCACAGGCGAGCAGGCAGACCTGCGCATCAATCTGGTCGCCACCACCATCATCCCGGGCGACATCCTCCGGCATCGCATGCATGTGCTGGCCGGTTCACACTGGGAATTGCGCAACGTGCGTTGAGCTGCATGAGGACTGTGGGAGGGACTTCAGTCCCGACGCTCTGTCGGCAAAACCTGTCGGGACTGAAGTCCCTCCCACAAACGTCCCAGCGACAGCCGCCACTTGAGGTTCACCCCCAGTGTGCCGAGCACGATCAGGCACAGGCCCAGCAGTTGCACGCCGTCGAGGCGGTGGCCGTACAGCGCGTAGTCCAGCAGCAGCGTCACCAGCGGGTAGACGAAGGCGACCACCGCGATCGTTGCCACCGGCAGGTGCCGGTACGAGGAATAGAACAACACATAGACGATGCCGCTGTGGATCACACCCAGGCCGACCAGCCAGAACCAATGGGGGCCGGGATGCAGCGCGGTGCCGCTGGCGAAGCCGACCAGCATCAGCGTGCCGACGCAGCACTGCACGGTGACCACCGCGAACGGTCGCTCGCGTCCGATCCGGCGCGACATCAGCAGCGAGGCGCCGCACAACACGGCCGCCAACAACGTCAGGCCGATGCCGGTCAGGTAACTGGCGTCGGCGTCGTGCAGCAGCCGCAGCGGATTGGCCGAACCGATCACCCCGACGAACGCCAGCGCGGTCCACGCCCAATCGGCCGGGCGCGTGCGTTCGCCCTGCACCAGCGCGGCCAGGATCAGCATCACGAACGGGAAGAAGTGGTAGACCATCGTCGCCACGCCGATCGATGAGCGCGCCATGCCGGCGAACAGCGCCACCCAGTTCAGCACCAGCAGCACGCCGGAGGCGATCGCGCCCAGCAACAACGTGCGATCGCGCCACAGTCCGCGCAGATGGCCGCGCGCCACGCCCCACACCAGCAGGAACAGCGCGCCGAACAGGCAGCGGTAGAACACGGCGGTGATCGGATCCTGACCACTCTCGTGCACGAACACACCGACCGAGCCGATCAACACTTCGCCAAGCAACAGCTGCAGCAGCGCGGTGCGCGAAGCGCCGCGTTCGGGGACATCCATCGGGAAAACTCCTATCGGGGGAGGAAACGCGCGCTCAGATTTCGATATGGCCTTGCAGGTACTGCACGGTGTCGCCGGCGATGTGGACGCGTTCGCCCTCCACCCGGCAACGCAACAGGCCCGAGCGCGTCGAGGCCTGCAACGCGACCAGTTCATTGCGGCCCAGACGCTCGGCCCAGTATGGCGCCAAGGCGGTGTGGATCGAACCGGTCACCGGATCTTCGGTGCCGCCGTTGGCCGGCCAGAAGTAGCGCGACACGAAATCGTGCTGCTCACCGGGTGCGGTCACCGCCACATCCAACGGAGCGAGCGTCTTCAACCGCTCCAGGTCCGGCACCACTTCGCGGACCTGACGTTCCTCGGCGTACACCGCGATCCACGCCTGCTCATTGCGCAGCACCTGCTGCGGCACGATCGACAGGCCGTCCAGCAGTGCCTGCGGCACCGACTCCACCGGCTGCGCACGGCGATTGGGGAAGTTCATCTCGAAGCCCCTCCCGTCCTCGTTGCGCGCCACGTACAGCTCGCCAACGGCAGCCGCGCGCACCACGATCGGGAACGGCGCCAATGCCTGCTGCGCGATGACGTGCGCGCTGGCCAGCGTGGCGTGCCCGCAGAAACTGATTTCGGTCAGCGGCGAGAACCAGCGGATCGCGAACGCGCCATCAGGCTCGCGCAGCAGGAACGCGGTCTCCGACAGGTTGTTCTCGGTGGCGATCGCCTGCATCCGCTCGCGCGGTAGCCATTCCGACAGCACCACCACGGCGGCGGGATTGCCGCCGAAACGTTCGCGGGTAAAGGCGTCAACGATGCTGATCGGGAGTTTCATGGGCGGACGTCACCGGGAAAGGAAGCCGACATGGTGCCGGTGACAGCAGCCTAAACGGTCATGACACGACCGGTACAGAATCAGTTATCGTGAAAATAGACCAATACAGATGCCACCCATATGCTGCTCTACGAAACCCTAGCCGCGCAGTTGCGCGGACAGATCGCCAGCGGCGTGCTGCGTGCCGGCGAACGCCTGCCCTCGATCCGCCGCCTGGCGCAGGCACATGGGGTCAGCGCCGCCACGGCGGTGCAGGCCTGCCTGCATCTGGAACGCGAGGGACTGGCGCTGGCGCGCCCGCGCTCGGGCTACTACGTGCGCACGCAGGCAGCGACACCGCACAGTCCGGCACCGCGTCGGCGCGCACCGCGCGCGGTCAGCAATCCGGCCCTGCACGACCTGCTCGACGTGATGGCGCGACGCGACCTGCTGCCGCTGCACACGGCCGTCCCGGCACCGACGCTGCTACCCGGCAACGCACTGGCCGCCGCGCTGGCCAAGACCTTGCGACGCAACCAGACCCAGGCACTGGACTACGCCCCGCCGCAGGGCCATCCGCCGTTGCGGCGGATGATCGCGCAGCGCTACGCACAGCTGGCGACCGAGGTGAGCCCGGACGAGGTCGTCATCACTGCCGGCACGATGGAGGCGATCTCCCTGGCACTGCGCACCGTTACCGAACCGGGCGACGTGGTGCTGGTGGAGACCCCGACCTACCACGGCATCCTGCAGGCGGTCGCGGCGCTGCGGCTGAAGGTGGTCGAACTACCGCATCGATCCGACGGCGGGCTCGACCTGACCCGGCTCGACGCCGTGCTGGACAGCACGCCGGTGCGTGCAGCGGTATTGGTGCCGAACTTCCACAACCCGCTCGGCAGCGTCGTCAGCGATGCCGACAAGCAGGCCTTGCTGGCCAGTTGCGCGCGCCACGGCACGGTGGTGATCGAGGACGACATCTACGGTGAGCTGGCCTGGTCGGGACAGCGACCACCGCCGCTGCGGCACTTCGACCGGCATGGATTGGTGATCATCTGCGGCTCGTTCTCCAAGACCCTGGCACCGGGCCTGCGCGTCGGCTGGCTGCTGGGCGCCAACTGGACCGACGCGCTGGTGCGCGCCAAGTACTACGCCACGGTCGGCAGCCCCGCCTTGCCGCAGCTGGCGTTGGCCGACTACCTGCAACGCCACGACCAGGAGCGACACCTGCGTCGGCTGCGACATGCCCTGGCCGACAACGCGCGGCGCCTGCGTGCCGCGGTCGAACGCTACTGGCCGGCCGGCACTCGCTGCAGCGACCCGGCCGGCGGCCTGTCGCTGTGGCTGCAACTGCCACCGGGTGGCGACGGCACTGCACTGTTCGAGGCTGCACTGGCCGAAGGCATCGGCATCTCGCCGGGCCATCTGTTCTCCAGCCGAGGCGATTATCGCGACCACCTGCGGCTGAGCTGCGGATTGCCGTGGGATACGACGCTGGACGATGCGCTGCAGCGGCTTGGGGTGTGGGCGGCGGCGCAGGTGCGTTGAGTTTTTCTGCGTGGCTCAGGTCGTGCTTGCGGCCGTGGACACCCCAGGTATTTCCGAGAGTAATTTCCCTTCATCCCGCGAGGGGTGAAAGCAGACATGTCTACGGCGATGCGATCGAAAGTCACTGGGTCCCCGCCTGCGCGGGGACGACGGTAGAGGGGTTATCGCTGCTGTTGTTTTTGCATTGCTTCGCCTTTGTTGTTGCCTTTGCCTTTGCCTTTGCTGTTGCTGTTGCTGTTGCTGTTGCTGTTGCTCGTGATTTTGCTTTTGCAGTTGCCTTGGACTTTGACCTTCCCGGGGCCCCCATCCGCAGCGACGGAGCCAGCGGGTAAAAACCCCGCAGGGGCGACGTGCATGGATGCACGTCGTTTTCTGCCGCGGCATGGATGCCGCGTCAGAAAATCCCGCTGGCGCAGTGCACCCGTAGCGCAGCGAAGGGCGCGAGGACTGGGGCGTGTTTCTTTGGGTTACGTTTCTTTGCACGAGCAAAGAAAGGTGACTCGCTCCGAAGGAGCGAAAGCCTTTGCTGTTGAAGTTGCTATTGCTGTTGCTGTCACCACAACGTCAAACCCAACAAGCAACGTCCATGGATCCCCGCTTGATCAGCCATTACCAGCCATTCGGCTGTTGTGAAGCGTTTCGGCTGCTGAAAAGCGCTTCGCGGGGATGACGGTAGAGAGATGGCAGAGGACGGTAGAGAGATGGAGCGGAAGTCGCTGGGTCCCCGCCTGCGCGGGGACGACGGTAGAAGGATCACGTGGAAGGCACATGACCCCTCCATTGCCTTCATGGGAGCAGCCGCCGCACGCCAGCGACGGTTGATCAATGCAGCGAAGACACAACCCACCCCGCACAACACCCCCCGTGCAACCACCCCCACAAACTCCTAGAATGCCGCCCCATTGGCGCACCACCCACCGGCCCGCCACGTAAGCGTTCACGTCAGTCAACGCGACCCCGTCCACCGGCGTGCCGCCGGTCGCGATACGGGTCGCGTCGGCATGCGCCCGTCTCGACCCTGTCCCGGCCCGGCCGTGGGTGGACCCACGCGAGTCGTCAGATGAATATCGAATCTCCCACGCTTCCCTCCCCCTCCACGCACACCGCCGTGCTGCTACGGCTGTGCATTGCGATCTTCCTCGGCTTCATGACGCTGTCGGTGCCGCTGCCGGTGGTGCCGGTGCATGTGCGCGAGGCGCTTGGTTACGGCGATCTGATCGTCGGCTGCATCGTCGCGGTGCAGTTCGTCGCCACGGTTTTCACCCGCGGCATGGCCGGCCGCCTGAGCGATACCGCCGGGCCGGCACGCGCCACGCGCCAGGGCATGGCGCTGCTGTTCGTTTCCGGCATCGGCTATCTGCTGGCGGCACTGATCCCGACACTGCCGCTGGTCTGGCTGGTGCTGGCGCGATTGACCGCCGGTGTCGGCGAGAGCCTGCTGGTCACCGGCACGCTGGCCTGGGGCATCGGCCATCTCGGCGCGACGCAATCGGGCCGGGTGATGACCTGGGTCGGCACCGCGATCTTCGCCGCACTGGCTGCCGGCTCGCCGATCGGCGTTGCACTGGATACGCAGGGCGGCTTCCTGGCGATCGCGCTGGCGACGCTGGTGTTGCCGGTGCTGGCGTTCGCCGTCGCGGCCGGCATCGGCGCGGTGGCACCGCTCGGCGGCACCCGTCCGCCGCTGCGCCAGGTGCTGGCGCGGATCTGGCCGCCAGCATTGGGATTGGCATTGCAGGGCGTGGGCTTCGCCACCATCGGCGCGTTCGCGGTGCTGTACTTCAACGATCGCCAGTGGCCGGGGGCGGCCTGGCTGCTGAGCGCGTTCGGCATCGGTTTCGTACTGGCGCGGTTGCTGGGCGGACGCTTGCCGGATCGCTTCGGCGGCGCACGCGTGGCCGTGGTATCGATGAGCGTGGAAAGCGTGGGCCTGCTCACGCTCGGCCTGGCCGCGTCGCCCTGGATCGGCATCGCCGGTGCGTTGCTGACCGGACTCGGCTGTTCGCTGGTGTTCCCGTCGCTGGGCGTGGAAGTGGTGCGGCGTGTACCGGCGCAGGTGCGCGCGACCGCGCTGGGCGGCTATGCGGCGTTCCAGGATGTGGCGTATGCAGTGACCGGGCCGTTGGCGGGGTTGGTCGCCACGCACATGGGCTATGCGGCGATCTTCGTGTGTGCATCCGCCACCGCGCTGCTGGGCGTGGGCGTGGCGGCGGTGCTGGCACTGCGGCGTGACACTGCCGCTTGACGCTACGCATCGTCCCGCTACCGCCGTCCCTGCTTCGGCAACGATCATTCTGACGCGAGCGCAGGGTTGCCTGCGCCTGCGTCAAAGCCCCTGCAGTCGCTGCACCGCCCATATCAGCGCGGCAGCCAGCGCCACAATGGCGATGGTCAGGCGTACCCATGGCTCCCAGCGGCTCTTGCGGATCGCCAGCAACGCCGGAAGCACCACGATGACCAACCCGAGCTGGACGCATTCGATGCCGAGATTGAAGCCCAGCGTGGCGGCCACGACCTGCCGGGTCGACAACGACATCTCGCGGATGACGGTGGCGAACGCCATGCCATGCACCAGCCCGAAGCCGCCGGCCACCCACGCTTCGCGGCGCGGATACAGCGGCACGATGGCATGCAGCGCCGAGACCGCCACCGAAAGCGCGATCAGTACTTCGATGCCCTGCCCGGCCGGTGGCAGCCAGTCCAATGAGGTGGCCAGCAGCGACAGGCTGTGGCCGATGGTGAAGGCGGTCACCCGCCACAAGGTGTTGCCCAGCACGGGGCGCACGCTGTCCAGGGGTTTCCAGCGGCGGCCGACGTTCACCAGCGTCACCGTCAGCAACAGCGTGGCGAGGAACGCCAGATGGTCCACACCTTCGAGAATGTGGTGAACGCCCAGCAGCACCAGGCTGAACCAGGATGTCCAGGCATTGCCGTCACCATGGTCGACGGTGATCTTGCTGTGTTCGCCCTGCAGGCTGCCCAGCAGCCGCGACGCGCCGGACACCACGCCGCCTTGCCAGTCCTGCGTCATGGTCACGACCGCGACGTGCGCGATGTCCTCATGAAGGATGACGCCATAGTCCAGGGTAAACGGCGCGCTCGCTTCGCCGGCCGGCGGCGTCAAGGCGACATCGATCTGCCACTCGTTGAACGTCGCTGTCGGTGGCGATGCAGGCCCGGCCTTCACTGCCCAGCGCGTGCCATCGGGTGATGTGGCCACGATGCGCGAATCCACGTAACGGCGCACGGCCTCCGGCTGCAAGGTCGGATATTGGGTGAAGCCGGGGCCGGGATCGGGTACCAGCCCGGCCTGGATGAAAGCGGCGGCAAGGCGGTCGTCCGGCACGGTCAGGTGCAGGTGCCAACCCGGCTGTGCCGCCCGGATATCCACCTGCGTCTGCGGCATGGCGTGTGCCATGGCGCGTTGGCCGAACAGGCCTGCAAACAGCAGCAACAGCACCACAAGCAACGGCCTTCCCGAAGGAAGGCCGTTGCCGTGCGTGCCGGGCTGCAACTCAGAACGTGAAGTTGCCGCCATAGTCATAGGTCTTGTCGCGCCAGACACTGTGGTAGTGGTTGGCGCTGAAGACCACGCCGCTCTGCACCGAGAACTCGATCCACACACGCGGGCCATCGATGCGGACGTAGGAACCCTTGGTCGAAAGATCGGAATACGACGCCCACGAGATGTAGGTGCTGTTCAACGCGGTATCGGTCGTGTAGGCATCGTACTGACCGGTGCCGTTGGCATCGCTGGCATAGGTGGCAATGGCCGCCTCCAGCAAGGTTTTCTGGGCGTCGGTCAGCGACGAACCGGCCAGGCCCGATGCCGTGGACGGGAAGTTGCCGTCATTCTGCGGGCCGACGACCAGATCGCTCACCGCGCTGGACAGCTTGGCCGTGGCCAATTGCGTCGAGTCCAGTCCGGTCAGCAGTGCTTCCAGCGCATCGCGTCGCGTGGCCATCGGCGTGTAGGTCGTGCTGTCGGTCGTGAAGCTCACCGGCTCGACGCCGACGAAGTTCGGGGTCAGGCTGAGCGGCGTGTTCGAAGCATCGATGCTGTAGAAATACGTGTAGTGGTGACCGGTCAGCACCAGGATCCACGCACTGCTGGTCGACGGCGTGCCGAGGAAGGACACGTAGTACAGGTTTTCGCCGTAGTCCGTGGTACCGCCACCATTCTCGGCCAGATACTCATCCGCCAGACGCAGTTGCGCCATCGTGGTCTGGCCCTGGCTGGACAGCGCGGCATTGATCAGCGTTTCGGCAGCCGCCTTCGCGGTAGTCGACATGCTGGCGAGCGACTTGCCATGGCGCGTGACGAAGGTGGTCGGCAGGTTCGACCAGTAATCGGTCGCGTTGGCCGATGTCATCGAATAGACGTAATCCGAAGACGTGACCGTGGCGAGGAAAGCCGTCGCCAGACAGGTGATGTAGACGGCTTGCGCGTCCGAGCTGCTGCAACTGGAGGTACTGGTGGAACTCGAGGAGCTGCTGGAGCTTGAGGAACTGCTGCTGGAACTCGAAGAACTGCTGCTTGAATCATCTGAAGACGAACTTCCGCCACACGCTGAAAGTGCAAAGAGCGCCGACAGGACGAGTGCAAACCGCCCGCATGTCGTCGCTCCGATTCTGGTTCGTATTGCCATGATCGCCTCCTAGGCATGCTGGGATGGATGCCCCCCGCAGTGATACTAGGTAACGCGCTTGGCCGGCATTTGCCGTCGCTTGGCTAACTTCGGTTAATTTGGTTAGCAGTTGGTGAGCTGCGTCCCACCTGCACATCCTGCTCACCCGACTCGACCCCATGGGCACGCGATCAGACTGAATGCAGATCGGGCATGCCCGCTGGATGGGGGCCAGCGGCTACGGATTCATCGCACGCAACGGCATGATCTCCAGAATCCTGCGCTCGCCACCGACACGCCCCAGTTGCACCACCACATCGACCACGCTGCGGATGTAGGCCAGGGTGTCGGCACGCGACAGGCCCAGGCCGGCCTGCATCACCATCAGTGCGAGTTGTTCCAGCGCGCCCTGCGGGGTGTTGGCGTGGACGGTGGTGAACGAGCCGGGGTGGCCGGTGTTGATCGCGCGCAGGAACGTCACCGCTTCGGCACCGCGTACTTCGCCCAGCAACAGCCGGTCCGGACGCAGTCGCAACGCAGCTTGCAGCAGGTCACCGGTGCCAACGCGGGTCTCGCCCTGCTCGCCTTTCACCGCGACCAGACCGAGGTGGTTGGGCTGGCCCAGATGCAGTTCGGGCGTGTCTTCCACCGCCAGGATCCGCTCGTGCGTGGGTACTTCCTTCAGCAGCGCGTTGAGGAAGGTGGTCTTGCCTGACGAGGTGCCGCCGGAGATCAGGATCGTGCGGCGTCGCGTCACCGCCTCGCGCAACGAGGCCAGGGTCGCTTGCGGCTGCCAGTGTTCGTCATCGCGCTGGGAAGGATCGGCGAAGCGGTAGCTGTCCAGCGGCAGGTCCAGATCGAGGTGGCGACGGATCGCCAGCGCCCAGTGCCGACGTGTTGCAGGCGGCCCGACCATCTGCACGCGCGCGCCGTCCGGCAGCGTTGCCGCCAGCAGCGGATGTTCGCGGCTGACCGCCTGATGGCTGATCCGCGCCACCTGCGTCGCCAGCCGCTCCATCATCGCGTCGTCGATCGCCGATACCGCCACGCGTTGCATGCCCGGCACGCCGAGTCGTTCGATCCACACCTCGCCCGGGCGGTTGACCAGGATCTCGGTGACGTCATCGGCCTGCAACCACAGCGCGAACGGCTGCAGGTAGCGCTGCAGGTAGACATCGCGGATCGACGTGGCATTTTCCACGCTCAATACCCCGTGAAATCCAGATCGCGCGCGGTGAACACCTGGATCGGCGTGCCCAGCGGGATGCGGATGGTCGGCGGGATCTTGCCGTCGGTGGACAGCGCCTGCGACGCGGCGCTGCTGGTCGAGTTGCTGATCACCACCGTACTGGTGCTGTCGTCGCTGCCGAGCGCGCTGACCGCACCGCCGACCACCGACAGCAGGATAGAAGCACCGTAGCGCTGCCAGAAGTGTCGATTGACCTCGCCGGGCAGGCCGGTGCTGCCGTCGGCGTCGAGCGCGGGCGAGCCGAGCTGCACCGACACGCCATCCGGGCGGATCACCCGCGACCAGATCACGTAGGCGCGGCTCTGCCCGGTCTCGATGCCGCTGCGGTACTGGCCGACCAGGCGGCTGCCACGCGGGATCAGCACCTGGCTGCCGTCGAAACCGCGCACATCGCGACTGACGATCGCACGCGCGTAACCAGGCAGGTCGGTATCCAGTGCGGTCTCCAACACCGCCGGAATGATCGTGCCCTGCACCACCGTCGAGGCGGGATTCGCCAGCGCCACCGCCTGCTGCAGCGGTGGTGCATCGTCACCGATGCGCACCGCAAACTGCTCGTCGGCGCTGAGCGTGTTGCCCTGCTTGCCCTTGCCGGCCTCCGGCGCGGCGGCGGCGTCGTGCGGTTTCGTGGGCGCCGCGGGTGCTTCGACGCCCGTGGTGTCGATGATCATCGGGCCGCCGCGCGATTGCTTTCCGGCATCTGCCTCCGGCTTCGCCTCGGACGGCGCTGGCGGGCGCGGCGCAGGGGCCGGCGGCTTCACCACCGGAGCCGGCGGCACGATCAGTGCTGGCGGCGCCGGCGCTGGCGCGACCGGGGCCGCCGCCTGCTGGCGCTGGTGCGACAACCACAGCCAGGTGACGACGCCCAGCGCGATCGCCGCGACGATCCCGAGTGCAAAGCCAAGACTGTCGCCCGCGCGTGGCATGCGCGCGACCTGCGGTGCAGCGCGCAGCGAAGCCCGCTGCAGTTCGTCGGCACTCATCTGCTGGCGTGGGTCGCGCCCATCCGATTCATTGCGCATCGTCGCAGCTCCTGCTGAACCAGCGGCGCTTGCAGGTTGCCGCACGCGGCTTCGGCGATTGCGTGTCCAGCTGCGGCGCCTTCCAGTCGTCGTTGAACAACGTCGCCAGGGCTTCGCCCCGGCGCAACAGGAACTTCGGCGCCACCTGATCGGCGACCAGATAGCCGTCCTGCGCGGTGAAGCCCACCAATGTCTCGGTGCCATCGCTGCCGACCGCGAACACCGCGGGCGTGCTCGCCCCGTCACCCCAACTGAACCAGGTGCGCTTGCCGTCGTCGAACACGCGCAGCGGCACGTTCTCGTGGGCACCGCTGAAGCTGTAGGCGCTGTTGCGCGCAGTGGTGGGCGGTACCGATGACGCTGGCGGCGGCGGTGTCTCCACCTTGGCCGTCACCGCCGCGACCCTGGCCGCCGCTTCTTCCTGCGGATAGCGGAAGCGCAGGTCGTAGACCACCCGGCCGTTGCGGCAGGCATCGTTGTCGCGCGCGACCAGTTCGAAGCTGTAGCGGCGCCGGTCGGTCGCCACGGTCATGTTGCTGTGCGCGACCTTGTAGGACGGTTTGACGAACAGCAGGTTGGCGCGCTTGTTGGGCACCACCAGCCATTGCGCGGCCTCGCCGAGGCCGACGTTCTCGATGCGCTCGTCGGCACCGAACTCGATCATGGTCTGGAAGCCGTAACAGGCGTCCAGCCGCACCACCGCGCCGTCGTCGTAGTCGATCCGGCGGATGCGTGCATCGGTGGCGTGGGCCGCCATGTGCAGCGACAGCCCGAGGCAGGCGATAACGAGGCGAAAGGCAGGGGAGGTGAGCATCGTGGCAGGCATGGTCAACGGAAGCGGGCCCCCAGGGCCGAAGCGGCCGGGCGCGCGCGAAAGCGCTGGCCGAGCCGGTCTTGACGGAACGTGGCGGCATCGCGCGATGCCGCCACCGTTGTCGTGGTCGCCGCTGCGGTCGCCGATGTCGGCAACAGCAACGTCGTCGATCGCGCCGACACGTCCGCCTGCGCCTGCAATGCCGACAGCATCGCGCCGGCCTGCATTGCGGCGGTCGTCGTGGAAGCCGTGCCCGATGCACCGGCGGCCGGCGTCGTCACCGAAGCAGTCGATGCCTGCGCACGCGCATCCGCCGTCGCCGCGCCGCCGAAGCGCCAGCCACGCACGATGCCGGAAGCTGTCCACGCCATCGCCAGCAGCAGGCCGATATGGATCACGCAGCCGATCAACAGCATCAACAACGGCGTCTGCTCCTTCGCCGCGACCAGCGGATCGCGTGCGATCGCACTGATCGCCGGCGCCAGCACGCGCAGCAGACCGGCACCGGACAGCGTCACCAGCATCGGCACCAGCGCGAACGCCAGCGCCATCCGCAGCCAGCCCTCGCACAAGCCACGCGTAGCGCGGAACATTCCCAGCACGATGAACACCGGCCCCAGCGCCAGCAGCGCCGCGAGCACCACCCGCGCCACCACCAGCAGGCCGACGGTCGAACACAGCAACAGCAGCGCACTCGACCACACCATCTTGCCGGCCAGTTTGACCTTGGCGTCGTCACCGGCCTGCGCATCGAAGCTGCGCCCGAGCTCGACCAGGCTGGAGAACAACCGATCCAACTGCGCGGCGAACGCATGCGTGGCACCGTGCTGCGCGCCGAGGAAGCCCGAAGCGATCTGGTCCGGCCCGCCCACCAGCAATCCGTAGACCACCGCCTGGTAGGCCGGCCACGCGGTGGCGAACGTCAACACCAGCACGAACGCGAACAGCTTCGGCCCCAGCGTGCGCATGCGCAGGTGGCCGCCCATCAGACCCAGCCCCAGCAGTGCCACCCAGATCACCAGCAGCGTGCGCAGTGCCAGCGCCAGCGCGCCGTCGTCACCGAAGATGCGGCCATAGCCGGCCTGCACCACCGCATCCAGTTGGCAATCGATCGCGGTCAGTGCCGCCGACAGACCGCCGCCGCCATCGATCGGGATCGCCGGGCACCGCATCATGCTGCCTCCGGTGCCGGCACGGGCCAGTCCACGCCGGTCAACGCCGACCACCAGTGTTCGGGTGCATTGCCCAGCTCGGCACGCAGTTGATCCAGGCGACGCACGCTGGCCTCGCGCCCGGACAACACCGTCAGCAGCTCAGGCATGCCGGACAGGTCCAGCCGCGCCACCACGCTTTCATGGCCGTGCTTGACCAGGAAACAATGCGCACCGGCCGGCAGCGTGCGCACCAGTTCCAGTTCCTGCATCGACAGGCCAAAGCCCTCGCAGTAATCGACCTCACGCGCACGCGGGTTGGGCATGAACAGCTGGGTCGCGGCCTGCTCGATGATCGCGCTGGCGACGCGGCTGTCGAGCGCGTCGCGCGCACTCTGGGTGCCGAAGCCGACAATCGCGTTGCGCTTGCGCAGCGTCTTCATCCAGTCGCGGATATGCGCGGCGAACACCTCGTCATCCAGCGCCTTCCAACCCTCGTCGATCACGATCATCGCCGGGCTGCCATCCAGGCGTTCTTCGACGCGATGGAACAGATACATCATCGTCGGCGTGCGCAGCACCGGCGCATCGAGCAGCTCGGTCATGTCGAAACCGAGCACCGGCACCGACACATCCAACCGATCCTGTGCATGGTCGAACAGCCACGCGTGCTCGCCTTCGCCATACCACGGTGCCAACCGCGCCGCCAGGTCACCCGGCTGCGGACGACGGCGCCCGGCCAGCAACTCGGCGAACCAGCGCAGCCGCCGGTACTCCGGGGCCTGATCGTAATTGGCATCGACCGCGGCGGCGATGATCGCCTCCTCGTCCGATTCCAGCCGCTGGCCCGGTGCGCACAGCAGACGCGCCACCCACTGCCGCAGGAACGCGCGATTGCCCGCCGTATCCGGCAACTGCAACGGATTGAAGCCGGTGGCACCGCCTGCACGCAGCGCCGCGTAACCGCCACCGATCGCGCGGATGAAGATTTCCGCGCCGCGGTCCTTGTCGAACAATGCCAGGCGCGGCCGCCATTTCTGCGCCTGCGCCGCCAGGAAATTCAGCACCACGGTCTTGCCCGAACCGGACGGGCCGATCACGGTGAAGTTGCCCAGATCGCCACGATGGAAATTGAAGAAATACGGCGTGGCCGCCGTGCTCTCCAGCACCGTCACCGCCTCGCCCCAATGGTTGCCCTCGGCCTGCCCGAGCGGAAACCCGTGCAGCGACGCCAAGCCCGCGAACGCGGCACTGGACACCAGCGCGCTGCGTGCGGCGTAGCTGTCATTGCCGGGGAACTGCGCCCAGAACGCCGGCTCCAGGTTGCTGTCCTCGCGCACCACCACCGCGCCGAGATCGGCCAATGCGGCCGCGCAATCGGCCACCGCCGCGTCGAGTGCATCCAGCGACGGCGCGCGCACCTGCAACTGCAGACGATGCTCGCCGAACACGCTGCGCCCGGCCGACAGATCATCCTTGGCCTGCACCAAGCCCTGCCGCAGCGACGCCGAATCCTCCTCGGCGGCACGCTGCCGGCGCAGCGCCAGCGCGATGCGCTCCTGCCCCAGCTGGCGCTCGACGAAGCCGAAACTCTCCGACAACACCAACTCGTGCGGCAGCCGCAGCAGCGCGTCGAACATGCCGGGCATCGCCTGCGGCGGATATTCCTTCAGCGACAGCATCGCGGCGAAATCGCGCGAAGGCCCGGGCCCGGCGCGTTCGATCGCCTCCAGCCCGAAACTGATCCGGCGATACGGCAGATGGTGGCCGAGGTCGCCGGAAGGCGGCACCAGCATCGGCCGCAGTTCGCCGTTGTACAGCGCCGAAAGCAGTTCCAACGATTCGGAACAGCGCCCGTGCGGCGTGTCGTACTCACCGAGCAAGCGCGCGCCATACGGCTGCAACGCCGCCAGCAATGCCTCGCGTGCCGCCTCAAGGTCGCGCAGCTCGCGTTGCGACTGCTGCTGCCGGCCATGTTCGCCGACGCCGTGCTTCAGCCCCCCCAGCAGGCGCTCGGCCCACCCGGTCTTGCCGCGCGTGGGACGACGACGCAGGGTCAAGAACAGTTCGTTGACGAACAACCGCCCGGCACCCGTGCGTTCGCGCCAGCGTCGATCGATCAGCGCGCAGACCGGATCATCGTGATCGGTCTGCAACGCCACCGACGCGCGTCGCCGCAACACGTGATGCTGCAGCACCAGACGCGAGTCGGCGATCGAGCGCAGCGCCGCCTCGCGCGCCTGCTGGCGCATGCCGAGTTCCTCGCCGTCGGCCGTCTCGAAGCTCAATCCAGCCAGATGCAGGCATTGCAGCAGCGAACCGTCGCGCAACTGCACGGTGTGCGCATCGAGCAGGCGTGCATACGGCAGATGCTCGCCGGCACGTTGTTCGCGGAGACCGGAGAACACGCTCATGGCGGATAACTGTTGCAGCGCCAGCGCCGCCACTGGCGCACACGCGGGCAGCGGCTGACGCGCACGAACCACAGGTCGAACACGCGCGGCTCACGCAGGCAGGCCAGATAACCCACCGCATGCACCAGCAGCGCCACGCCCAGCGCCCAGAACGAACGCGTGATCAGGAACGCCTCGGTGGTGACCACGCCATTGACGATGAAAAAGCTGAAGGTCACGCCCGCGAACATCTGCGGCCGCGCCAGCGCGGGGAAGATCGGGGCGATGCTCGACCGGCCCATCCGTGCGCCTCAGCCGGCCGCGCTGCGGATGCCGGCGACAATCGTGGTCGCGCCGAACAGCACGAAGCACCCCAGGATCACCGTCGCACCGAAGCGCCAGTGGATGCGCCCGGTCAGCATCATCAATCCCACCACCGCCACCGCGATCACCGCCACCGCGGTCGCCACGTTGCCGAGCAACGTGCCCTGGATCCAGTCCAGCGCCGACAGGATCGGCCCGGAACCGGCCGGATCGGTCGCCTGCGCGGCGAATGCGGTGGGCGAGAAGAGCGCAGCGGTGAAAGCGGATGCGCCACGGACGTTGCGGATGTTCATGGGGTTCCTCCGGAAATATCGATCGATGCAGGGGACGACGCCGCGCCAGCGAGACTGGCACCGGCAAGACGGTCTAGATTGGCCGCGACATAGGCCTGGGTTTCGCGGAACGGCGGCACGCCGCCATGGCGCTCCACCTGTGCGGGACCGGCGTTGTAGGCCGCCAGCGCGCGCTCGAGATCGCCATCGAAGCGATCCAGCTGCTGGCGCAGATACGCCGCACCGCCGCGGATGTTCTGTTCCGGATCGCGCGGATCGACCCCCAGCTCGCGCGCGGTCTGCGGCATCAGCTGCATCAACCCGATCGCCCCGGCCGGCGATACCGCCAACGGATTGAAACCGGATTCGGACCAGGCCAGCGTCTGCAGCAAATCCATACTGATGCCGTATTCGGCGGCCGCCGCTGCCAGCGCCTGCCGATAGCGTGCCGGCACCGCAGGCGCCTTCACCGGCGCCGCAACCGACCCGGATGCCCAGCCGCCGCCGATGTGCTGCACGTTGCCGGCAGCATCGATCTCCAGCACCTGTGCATGTGCCTGCGTCATCGTCATCAGTACCGCCGCGCCGATCGCCAACGTCCACAGCAGGCCGCGCCCCGGATGTCCGCCACGCGGCTTGCGCCGGTCCATGCCGGTACGCTCGCCCTGCACGAACACGCGCATCGGCCACCGGAGAGAACCGGCAACTACGACGGACAGTGGCATGTTCGTTCTCGTGCGCATCGGCGTGATCTAAGGCCGCAGCTCTTGGACAGAGCCCGGTAACAGGGAAGCAATGATCAGGATCCTCGCATCGGCGATCGGCGGTTATTTGCCGCCTGAAGCAACATTCAGACAAACCGGGGCGATCCCGGCACGCAAAAAGAGAAAGTCCGCAACCCCCGTTGCGGATTTTTTCACTGGCCACCCCGGGAGGCAGCCATTTATGAGTGAACACGGACAGGAAGAACACGACCTCGGTCTACAGCACGATCTGGAGGTCATGCGACAACGCATGCTCGAACGTCGCCGCGTGCTGGGCCTCTTCGCAGCCGGCGGCACGGTACTGGCGCTGAGTGCATGTGGTGGCGGGTCCAGTGATTCGGATTCCAGCTCCAGCTCAAGTACCAGTTCTTCGAGCAGCACGTCTTCCACCAGCTCCTCAAGCACCACTTCATCCACCAGCACCGACGGCACCACCTGCATCGTCGATCCGACCGAAACCTCCGGTCCCTATCCTGCGGATGGCTCCAATAGCGTCAACAGCAGCGTGGTCAACGTGCTGT
This sequence comes from Pseudomonas sp. GW821-FHT07E12, assembly GCF_058986605.1. Classification (NCBI taxonomy): domain Bacteria; kingdom Pseudomonadati; phylum Pseudomonadota; class Gammaproteobacteria; order Pseudomonadales; family Pseudomonadaceae; genus Pseudomonas; species Pseudomonas sp. GW821-FHT07E12. The sequence continues at coordinate 23,649 of NZ_JBYSVX010000026.1, forward strand.
CGCAAAGCGGCATCGTGCGCAGCGATATCCGCAGCAGTTTCGGTGACTACACCGGTACCGCCGAAGGCGTGAAAGTGACCTTGACCATCACCCTGGTCAACGTCAACAGCAGTTGCGCCGTGCTGAAGGGCTATGCCATCTACATGTGGCACTGCAACGAGGCCGGCGAGTATTCGCTGTATTCCAGCGATATCCAGGACGAGAACTACCTGCGTGGCGTGCAGGAGACCGACAGCAATGGCCAGTGCACTTTCGTGACCATCTTCCCGGCCTGCTATTCCGGACGCTGGCCGCACATCCATTTCGAGGTCTATGCCAGCGAGGACACCGCCACCAGCTACACCAATGCGGTGCTGATCTCGCAGATGGCCATGCCCAGCGACCTTGCCGACGAAATCTATGCAGCCGTCGACGGCTACAGCGCCAGCGTCGCCAACAAGGCCAAGGTCAGCCTTTCCACCGACGGCGTGTTCGGCGACAACACCTCCGCGCAGATCGCCTGGCAGACGCCGACGTTCACCGGCAACACCACCGACGGTTACACCGCGACCATCACCATCGGTCTGTCGGCGTGACCCAACGTGCGCGTCGCGGCCATTCGCCGCGACGCGCGCGCCTCACCTGTGCAACGCAGCAGCGTGATGCGCAAGGTGCTCGCCGATGAAGCTGGCGATGAAGTAATAGCTGTGGTCATAGCCGGGCTGCATCCGCAGCGTCAGCGGATAACCGGCAATGGCGGCGGCCTCGGCAAACAGCCATGGCCGGAGTTGGCCCTCAAGGAACTCGTCGGCCTCGCCCTGATCGATCAGCAACGGCAGTTTTTCCGTCGCCGTCTTCACCAGCACGCTGGCGTCCCAGACCTTCCACGCATCACGGTCCTCGCCCAGGTAGGCGGAAAACGCCTTCTCACCCCACGGCACCTGCGACGGCGCCACGATCGGCGAGAACGCCGACACGCTGCGATAGCGCCCCGGATTGCGCAGCGCGATGGTCAACGCGCCATGCCCGCCCATCGAATGCCCGCTGATCGCGCGTGCATCGGTCACCGGAAAGTTCGCCTCGATCAGCGCCGGCAGTTCGTTTGCCACGTAATCATGCATGCGGTAATGCACCGCCCACGGCTGCTGCGTGGCATCGACGTAGAAACCCGCGCCCTTGCCCAGGTCATAGCCCTCGGCATCGGCGACATCCTCACCCCGCGGACTGGTATCCGGCACCACGATCACCACCCCATGCTCGGCCGCATGACGCTGCGCCCCCGCCTTGGTGATGAAGTTCTGCTCGTTGCAGGTCAGCCCGCTCAACCAGTACAGCACCGGCAGCTTGCGGTTGGCCGCCTGCGGCGGCAGGTACACCGCGACATTCATCTCGCAGCCAAGCACTTCGGAGCGATGACGGTAGACGTCCTGCCAGCCGCCAAAGCAGGCGCGATGTTCGATGCGTTCCATGATTCCTCCCGGCGCCGCGTTCAACGCGCGCCCTTGTTGATGTCGTCATCCAGCCGCGCAAGCAACCGTAGCAGCGGCTCGGCCTCCGGCAGCCCATCGAGATTGCGCCAGGCCGCTACCGCGACATGACTGCTCGACGGCCAACGGCCATCGCGCCGCGCCTCATGCAGGCGCGGCAGGTACACCTGGGCCAACCAGCGTTCGAAGGGCATCTCGCCAGCACCGAACGCTGTGCTCACCTGCAATGGTGGCCCTACTTCGCCACGTACCCAGCCCAACGCACGCAGCGCCTGCTCGATCTCATCGACCAGCGCGTGGCGCGGCGAGGCCGCCGTTTTAGCGCGAAACCGGTCGAACAGGCTCACCGTCGGACTCAGTAATGGACCACCGAGCGGATCGACTTGCCTTCGTGCATCAGCTCGAAGGCGTCGTTGATCAGATCCAGTTCCATCGTGTGGGTCACGAACGGCGCCAGCTCGATATCGCCCTTCATCGCGTCTTCGACCATGCCCGGCAACTGCGAGCGGCCCTTCACACCACCGAACGCGGTGCCTTTCCAACTGCGGCCGGTCACCAGCTGGAACGGACGCGTGGAAATCTCCTGCCCCGCACCAGCCACACCGATGATTACCGATTGCCCCCAACCACGGTGTGCACATTCCAGCGCCGCGCGCATCACATTGACGTTGCCGATGCACTCGAACGAATGATCCACACCCCAGCCGGTCATCTCAACGATCACCTGCTGGATCGGCTTGTCGAAGTCCTTCGGGTTGACGCAGTCAGTCGCACCAAACTGCCTGGCCAGCTCGAACTTGGATGGATTGGTGTCGATCGCGATCACACGCCCGGCCTTGGCCTGGCGCGCGCCCTGGATCACCGCAAGACCGATACCCCCCAGCCCGAACACCGCCACCGAGTCGCCTTCCTGCACCTTGGCGGTGTTGTGCACCGCACCGATACCGGTGGTGACGCCGCAACCCAGCAGACAGACATGCTCAGGATTGGCTTCCGGATTGATCTTCGCCAGCGACACCTCGGCCACCACCGTGTACTCGCTGAAAGTCGAGCAGCCCATGTAGTGGTAGATCGGCTCGCCGTTGTAGGAGAAGCGGCTGGTGCCATCCGGCATCACGCCCTTGCCCTGGGTCGCGCGCACCGCCACGCACAGGTTGGTCTTGCCCGACGTACAGAACAGGCACTGCCCGCATTCGGCGGTATACAGCGGAATCACGTGATCGCCCGGCTTCACCGAGGTCACGCCCTCGCCCACTTCCACCACCACACCCGCGCCCTCGTGACCGAGCACGACCGGGAACAGACCTTCCGGATCATCACCCGACAACGTGAAGGCATCGGTGTGGCAGACACCGGTGTGGGTGATGCGGATCAGCACTTCGCCCGCCTTGGGCGGCGCGACGTCGATCTCGACGATTTCCAGCGGTTTTCCGGGAGCAAATGCGACGGCGGCACGGGACTTCATGGATGGCACTCCTGCGATGACGATTCATTGCCAAGCCGGCGTCATGCCGGCCCGGGATTCATTTGAGATAGGAGCGGACCAGCCCGAGCAGTTCCTGCACACGCTCGGCACGCTGCGCATCGGACGCGGCCGGCTGCGCGAAATCCTCACGGATGTGCGCCTCCAGCACCTCGGACATCAGCCCGTTGACCGCGCCCCGGATCGCCGCGATCTGCTGCAACACCGGCCCGCAATCGGCACCGCCTTCCAACGCACGCTCCAGCGCATCGCACTGGCCACGCACACGGCGCACACGAGTAAGGACGCGCTTCTTCTCTTCCGGCGAGTGCGGCATGGCCCCTCCTGATACTGGGGGGCAGTATAAGGAACTGGCGAAAAAAGGAAAGAAGAAGGACGAGTGATCGCATCGCCATAGCTCGTACACGTTGTACAAACTACGGTGACGCGGATGGATAGCAGGCCGCCGATCCGACTATTCATATTGACCGGCCACCGGCGACCAGACGCCAGCCTCCAACCCGAAGCGGATACTTCACGATCCACAACGATAGGTGCAAAGTTGTCTCCTCATGTCGACACCTCAGCATTCGCGCTTGATCAATGCAGCAGCCAAGGCAGCCCTTCGCCCTCTTGGCTGTGTGCAGAAGGGTCACTCCAGAACCTGGCTTGATGACCAGTCATGGTGGATCGGCATTGTCGAGTTCCAGCCTTCCGCCCGGGACAGAGGGAGTTTCCTCAACGTTGGGGCGTGCTGGCTCTGGACCGAGAAAAACTACCTGTCATTCGATGCCGGGCACAGGGTCGAGGAATTCCAGTCGTTCACAAGTGACGAGCAGTTCTCGGTGGTTGCGCAAATGCTGGCGGACCGGGCGAGTCAAGAGGTAACGGCCCTGCGCGAGCGGTTTCAATCGCCTTCGCACGTGCACGCCTGGCTCGCGACCAGATCACCCGCGTCAATCTGGGATCACTACCATCTAGCCGTGTCTGCCGGACTGGCCGGAGCAATAGATCAGAGCAAGCAGTCCTTCACTGATGTGATATCCGATCCTGAAGACAGGGATTGGGCCACTGAGATCAAGCGCCGCTCTACCGCGCTCATGCGCTGCCTGGAGCTTGGCAATGGATTTGAGGCCGAGGTGATGGACTCGGTAAAACGTGCGAGGGGCTTGCTGGGCCTTCCGGCTCTGCGCGATGAAATCGAAGCATCCTTCGACTAGAGCGTGTTATGCATTTTTTCATGAGTGCGAAACCGCTTGTGGCGCGTCGAGACAAGGCCTGCGCTGCCGTCCAGGCTGGCGGCCTGGGCAAAGCGCGCAACGCAGTATCGGCGCGCCACAAGCGACTTCCCGGAGGGTTGGCCGTCAGCGGCACGGAACCGGCGCCGCGCGGCTTGCCTTGGCCCACCGGCCAAGGCCGCACCACGCGACACCGGCTCCGCACCGCTGACGACCAACGCATCTCATGAAAAAATGCATAACACGCTCTAGGGATTCGGATGTTCCTGCAAGGTTTGCTCTCGACCCATTGTGGACAATCACCATTCGTGCCGATCCCGCTATGGCATGGCCATGCTCGCCTTAAACTCCTGAGTAGTTCAGTACATTGCACCCAGGGGGCTGGATACGAGATCACCCGGCCAGGGTCTTGAACATCACATCATCGGCGAGTTCGCCAAGGGAATTGCATGCTGTCCGGAAAGTACCGCGTCACCGCCGTCATTGCTGCGGTCCTGATGTCATTCCCTTGCCTTGCGGTCGCTGCCGATACGTTGCAGGAAGCCAACGGACTGACCAGGCAATTCGTGCAGCAGACCATGAAGCAGCAGCGGATACCTGGCCTGCAGGTTGCCGTCATCAAGGACGGCCAGGTTGTACTGTCCGAGAGCTATGGTTTCGCCAACGTCGAGAACCACGTGCCGGTCACGGGCAAGACGCTGTTCCCCATCAACTCCGCAACCAAGTCATTCACGGGCGTTGCCATGATGCAACTGGTCGAGGCAGGACTGGTGGATCTCGACGCCCCGGCCTCCCGCTACCTGGACGACCTGCCCGCTGCCTGGCGGGGGATCCACATCCGCCAACTTCTCGGGCACACGTCCGGTCTTCCCGACATCGTCGACCAGCACGGCCTGATCGGAGGAGGGACTGAGCTGGAAGCCTGGAAGGCAGTCAAGAAGCTTCCCATGGACGCGCCCGTCGGCGACAGATTTGCCTATAACCAGACCAACTACGGCTTATTGGCGCAGATCATCGTCAAGCAGACGAAGACGCCCTACGAACGGTATCTGGCGGACCATCAATTCGCCGTGGCGGACATGCCGTTGACCACGTTCGGCGACAGCTACGACCTTGTTCCCAACGCGGCGACGATCTACAGCTACTCACCACGCGGAACCTTGGCGGAGAACGACGGTAACCGTTTGTCCCACTGGGTCTACGACATGCCCTACAGCCTGTGGGCAGGGGGTGGCATCCAGACCACGGCGGACGAGTTGTCGCGTTGGCTCATCGCGCTGTCGAACGGGCGGCTGATCAGCAAGGATGATGTCCGGAGCATGTGGACGCCGGAAAAATTGAACAGTGGCGCCGATGGGGGAATGGGCCGCCGGCTGGCCGGTACTGCAGACGACCCCGAATCGGCAAGTGGCGGGGATTGGTGGTGCCCGCGCTGCATTCATCGTCTATCCGGATGACGGATTGGCCATCGTGATGTTGACCAATCTCGCCGGAGCGAATCCGCAGAGGTTCATTCCACAGATCTTCGAGTTCTACAGGCCATTGCAGCACGCGCCTTTGCGCTGAATCGGCCTTGCCTCCACGCAAGGCTGGCCGATAGCGCCCCTAGAGCGTGTTATGCACTCATGAAAAAATGCATAACACGCTCCAGCATCATCTTTTTTGGTAAAGCCGATTCACTGATCCAGCGCCGACGGATGATCCCACCGGATCACTGATCGCAACTCCATAGCGAATGCCGGGTCTCACTACCAGTTTATGCGCAGGTCCAGTGCCCCATTGATCGCCTCGCCCAACGTGTCCGTGTTCCAGTATTTCTGGTTGAACAGATTGTTGATGTTTCCGGTCACGGCGGCGGCGTGGCCGGCGAGCGTCATGCGGTACTGGAAGCCCATTCCCACGACCGTGTGACCGGGAATGAGCACGCGGTTCTGGTCCTCATAGTAGGCATTGCCGGAATAGCGGACATTGCCATGCAGGCTCAGACCACTCACGGCCGAGGGCCGGTATTCGAAGTTGGCCAGGGTCTGCCTGCGCGAGGCGCCGGCGGGGCGGTTGCCTTCAAGCGCCGAGTTCCCGGGTGATAGATCCTCCAGGCTCGCATCCAACCAAAGCCCACCCAGACCCACGTCGAGGTTGTCGGTGACGCCCAGGCTGCCGATGACTTCCAGCCCTCGATACAGCGTCAGGCCATCCTGGGTCAGGTAGCGCAGACCGTCGCGCATTTCATCGATCTGCGCGGCCCGCTCCACCCTGAAGGCGGCGGCGGTCAGACCGAATCTGCCGGCCTGGTACTTCGCGCCGATCTCGTATTGCTTGCTCACCGTCGGATCCATGACCTCACCGGCATTGGCATAGGCAGGACTGGCATCGGTGGCGACCCGAGTACCCGGCTCCAGCGACTCCACATAACTCCCGTAGATCGAAACATCGTCCACGGGCTTGTAGATCACCGCGACCGTAGGCGTGGTGACGGAGGTCGCGTAACGGCTGTTGACGTCCGGATCACCGTCCAGATCCCGCTGTTCGTAATCCACGTGACGCGCACCCAGAATGGCTTGCCATTGCTCGCCGAAATGCAGGGTGTCGCTTACGAAGAACGCCTTTTGCCTCAGATCGGCGCTCACTGCCGCCAGGCTGAAGTCCGGCGTATGCGTCGACAGGAAGGTCTGGCGCTGATAGAGGTTGCCATCGAAGTCCTGGCTCCAGTACGACTCGTTGCCCCACTGGTCCCACGTTCGCTGGAAGGACGTGCCGAACACCAGATCGTGCTCAACCGGCCCGGTCGTGGCGCTACCCGAAACCACGAGCTGAGCGACACTGCTGCGCATGACGCCAGCGAAGTTGTAGACATACCCCGCATAGTCACCCGCCTCGTTCAGCAGGTTGGCGAACATCTTGTTGGAGTAATGCTCCCTGCGACTCTCTCCCGCCGTCAGGTCCGCGCTCCACCCATCGCTGATGCGCCAGGTCAGGCCTGTAGTGGTGTGGAGTGTCTCGGACTTGTAGTACGAGTTACGCACCCTGACGTTTGCGTAATCGTAGGTGGGACGGGGAAGGCGGTCGCCTTCGTACGAGTCCCAGTAGAAGAACAGCGGTTCGTGCCTGAGCGTGCTGTTCTCGTGAATGATCTCGGCGCGCCAGATCAGGCGCTCTCCGATCGGCTGATCGACCGCCAGTGAAAGCACCTTCCGGTCGATGCCGGAGCCGTTGTAGGCGTCGCCCTTCTCGACCGCGGCGTTGAGCCGATAGCCGAGGGAATCCGGGCCGTTCAAGCGTCCGCCAGCATCCACCGCTGTCGAGAAGACGCTGTCATTGCGGTAACCGAACGTGGTCGTCAACAGCGATTCGTCGGTAGGCCGCTTGGTCTGATAGCTGATGATGCCGCCCGGCGATCCGAAGCCGTACATGAAGCCCCCCAGGCCTTTGAGAGCCTGGACGGACTCCACGGCCTCCAGCGGGAACTGGCCGCCCCATTCCATCAGCATCGGCACGCCGTCCACATAATGGTTCTGGACGAGAATTCCGCGAATCTGCGTCCCCCACCAGTTGGTGCTTGCCGCGGGCTCAGCCGCAAACACCGAGGGATCGTTGATGAATATCTGCCCCAAGGTCGTGGCCTGACGCTTGGCGATATCTTCGCTGGTGACCACCGTCACCGAGAACGGGGTGTTCAGCAGGCTCTTCGTCCCCAGCGCACCCACGGCAGCCTCCTGATCGAGGTTGAGGTTGGAGCGTTCGCCCTTCACCTGGACGGTATCCAATTGCTTGGCACCGGTGGTCGAGGATTGCGCTCCCACGTCAGCCGTCTCGGGCACTGTCGCCGGCGTGTCCACAACCTCCTGCGATTTCGCGCCGAACGAAGCAACCAGCAGTCCGAGGTAGAGCGCGGAGTAACGCGGCGCCGATGCGCGAATGGAATTCCGGAACAAGAAGACGCCCCTTTTTGGCCGACATACGGTGACGGACAGGGCCGGCGCCCTGCCCTGGAGGAAACAAACCGGGGGCCAGACTCTACATGAGATTGAGTCTCATCTACAGAATTTTCCACGTACCGCCGTGGATGGGACACGCTCGACGCGACGGACTGGGGCCCAGTCAAACGGGGCCCTGGCGGCGATGACCCGCCCTTCGGTTGCCGAAGATCACGCCAAAGGGCGGTCCGGACCTGCCCTTGAAGCATATGGAGACATCAGCGCCTCTCGAGGCTCGCCCATATACAGGCACAAACTCAGGGGCTGCTGCCGAGTCTGGCCGAACAGGCAAGATAGGCGGAGTACCTGCTTTCGGGAGAAAACAGACTCAGCTCCGGGATGGCAGAACCTTGATCGTGCGAAGCCATCTCTCGACCAAGCTTGGCCATTCCGTCACCGGATTCGAAGATGGCCTCAGCCCGAAGGCATGCCCGCCCTCGGCATACAGATGCAGCTCCACCGGAACCTTGGCGCGCTGAAGCGCCAGGTAGTAGGTAAGCGAATTGCGAACATCATCGGTCGGATCATTGCCGGCCTGGATGATCATGGTCGGCGGGCAATGTGCATCGATCGTCAGCGTGGGATTCAAGGTCAAGCCCGGTTTCTCCGCCTCCCATAGATGACCCGGGTAAAGCGCAACCGCAAAATCAGGCACGCCGCTCTGATGGTCCGCGGCATCGATCGCCTTGTATGAAAGTCCCGGCGTGTTGCTGACATCCGCCACCATGCGACCGCCTGCGGAAAAGCCGATGACCCCGATCCTGTGCGGATCGATCCCGAGAGCACTCGCCTGCGCACGCAGCAGACGAATGGCTCTTTGCGCGTCCTGAAGTGCCATCGGAACCTTCGGCACCCTGCGGCAGTTGCATTCATCTGCCCAGTACTCGCCGGAGCCAGGCACGCGGTACTTCAGAAGCACGCACGTTATGCCTTTGGCAACGAGCCAGTCGCAAACCTCGGTGCCTTCCAAGTCCATCGCCAGTATCCGGTAGCCACCACCGGGGAACACGACCATGGCTGCACCCGTATTGGCGGCACTCGGACGATAGATCGTCATCGTCGGCCGCGAGACGTGCTCGACGATCGCGACCGTCTTCCCCGCCACGTTGCCCCGTCCAATACCAAAACTCTCGGAACCGGGGGTCACCGGCGGCGCAATCTTCAGTTGCTCCGGCCACAACGGAATCTGCTTCGCCGGTGGTTCTGGCTGCCAAGGACGGTTTTGACGGTTGAGGAGGGGTTCGGAACCCGTCTCTCCCGCCATACAAAGCGTCGGCGGCAGCAGAAGCAGCACGGCAACCATCCCGTGCTTCATGCAGACCTTGAGGTTCGGCGTCGCGCAGCGCGGAGCCGGACCGACAGGGACGTATCGAGAAGCCCGACGCCCTGCAGCACGCGCTGCCATTACCGACGCCAGCGACGCAGCAACCGCTCGTAGCCCCTTGGAAAACTGATGACCGAGCGACATTTCGCACACTCCACTATCTGACTTTCGGCAGATTCTGGTGCGTGCTTGCAAGTCGAACAACGCACGATAATTTGACCCAGGCATGAAGAAAATCGGGGTCAGGTAGCCCCATTCTTTTCAGTGTGCTCTGAGATCTTGACTCGCCGCTTCACCCGGCTCCGAACGGAGCCAGGTATCTGCTCCCGGATAGCACCGGGAACTCAAAACCGCACGGGATGGCCTCAGCAGACCATCCCGTCACAGATCAGGGCGCGACCGGACGCCGGTCGTCGCGTCCGGGCCCGGGGCGCTTGAAGCCCTTGCTGCTCATGCAGGTGTCGAGCTTGTCGCGATCGAGTGCCTCGAACGGTGGCTTGGCGGAGTTGGCAGATGCGGTCGGCTTTTCGCCCGGCTCCGGCGACTGCACACCCTGCTCGGCCGCACAGGTCTTGAAGGCCGTGGCGAAGGCGGGATCACGCGGCGGCCGCAAACCCGGGCCTCCCGGACCATGATGCATGCCCGGCGGCGGCGGACCCATCGGGTGCTCGAAGCCATGCGCCTGCAGGCACATGTCCCAATCCCCGCGACCAGGACCCGGGCCATCACCCGGCGGACCACCCGCACCAGGCATTCCAGGCATATCGCCGCGCATCGGCGCGCAGGCCTGCATGGCTTCATGGAAAGAGGGACCAGGCCGGCCCCCCATCGGCGGCATCGGGCCCCCGCGCGGCGGCGGCGGCGGACCCGCTGCGACGCCCGGGCCCAGCCCGCAGGTTGTCGCACATCCGCCCAAGGCCATTCCCAGTACCAGCACGCCCGCCGAAGCAACGGGCCTGCATAGCTTTGCGATCTTCATCTTCAGATTCTCCGTAGACATCCTGTATATCCCGACCGCGGAACCGGTCGTCCCCAACACTCCGCGGAACCATGACCTCACCCCGCCATGATCCCGCCCCCCTTTGCCGTGGGTATGTCGCCAGCCCCCGCCACAACCCTCCCGATCGATAACGACGTCACAACCCGACGACCTCACGCCAGCTGCCGCCACATACCGGCATTGAGAACGCCAGACAGTCAAAACGGACCACGGCTGTGGCTGTGGCTGTGGCCGTTGCTGTGGCCGTTGCTGTTGCCGTTGCCGTTGCCGTTGCCGTTGCTCGCGATTTTGTCTTTGCAGTTGCCTTGGACTTGGACTTTCCCGGCCCCCCATCCGCAGCGACGGAGCCAGCGGGAAAAACCCGAAGGGCGACGTGCATGGATGCACGTCGTTTTCTGCCGCGGCATGGATGCCGCGTCAGAAAATCCCGTTGGCGGAGTGAACCCGTAGCGCAGCGTAGGGCGCGAGGACTGGGGCGTGTTTCTTTGGGTTACGTTTCTTTGCACGAGCAAAGAAAGGTAACTCGCTCCGAAGGAGCGAAAGCCTTTGCAGTTGCAGTTGCATTTACTGTCACTGCAACGTCAAACCCAACAAGCAACGTCCATGGATCTTCGATTCCCGGCCATCGGGCATAGCCCGACGGTGCTCAGCACCACGCGAGCCAGTGGCTCGCAAGCCGTGGCGGTTCGCCCCCGCCTTCGCGGGGATGACGGTAGAGAGATCGCGCGGAAGTCACTGCCCCCCCCCTGCGCGGGGACGACGATGGAGAGATGGCGCGGGAGGCACCGAGTCCCCGCCTGATCAGCCATTACCAGCCATTCGGCCGTTGTGAAGCAGCCCTGTTGCTGAAAAGCACTTCGCAGGGATAACGACAAACAAAACTCGCGAAAAGCAGCGAAGCAACGCCCCTAAAGGGATGCAGGCACAGCCGTATGCTCTACAAGGACCTCAAATCACCCGCGCTCAAAGACGCGAAACGTCAACACCGCCCAAACCCTCAACCACCCCAGCCGGCCGCACAGCCAACGCCTGCGCATCCTCCTCCGCCATATGCGGCATCACCGCCTGACAGAAGCGCGCCGAGAACGCCTGATCATTGAGCACGAAATACTCACGTGCCCGCGCCGAAAGCTCGGCCAGCTGCGTCTCCGGCAGCGCCAGCACCTGCTCCACCGCCGTCTCGATGGCGGCCACGTCCACGTAGTAATAGGACGCCAGCTGACGACGACGCGACGACACCGGCGGAATCAGCACGCCGCGCTCGGCGGTGACCAGCTCGTTCATCGGCTCGGCATCGGTGGTCAGCGTCACCGCGCCCACACTCATCGCCTCCATCAGGTAATGGCCGAAACCCTCGGTCTCGGAGGGACACAGATGGAACTGGTGCGCGTTCTGCAACTCGCGCAGCTGCGCGTCTTCCAGATATTCGAGCCGATGGTCGATGTTCGGCGCCTGCACCCGCTCGCGGGCCTTGCGTGGGTTCTGCACCACGGTCAGCAACGGCCATTCCGGATGACGTCGCCAGGCTTCCAGCACCACCTGCGTACCCTTGGCGGAGCTGCGCCCGGCCAGATGGAAGAACGCGCGCCGGCGCGTCACGCGGGCGTCGTGGCGGTCTTCGCTGGTGAAGCCGATGAAGCGCGTGCGGCACCCCAGCGCGCGGAAAATCCGCTCGGCATGATGGGTCTTGCACAGCACCGCCTCGAACCGCGGCAACAGCGGCAGCCACTTCGGCAGCAGCCATTCCGGATTGGGCACCAGCAGATTGCGGCTGGCCAACGGCAGGCATTGCGTATAAACGCGTTCGGAGAATATCTGCACCGGCACCTTGCCGTGCAGGAGGCGTGAAGCCCACAGGCCAGCGGTGCGAAAACGAGTCCGCATGCCGGTACTTCCGAAGCCTATTTGCTCGACGTTCATCCCCGCCGCACGCAGCACGTCGGCCATCAACGCCAAGTCGCGGGTCAATCCAACGCCGTTGTCGCGGCTGATCAGCCTGATTTCGGGGGAAGTCATTGTATTGCCGACGGTTATTGGGATGGAGTCTACAGAATCTCACAAACCGGTGGCGCCGGCTTGCCTGACACATTGCAACTACTGGCACGAATATGTCATTCGTTGACAAGGCCCGTTCGTATGATGCGGACTCCAGCCCTGTAGCCCAATCGGACAATCGTTGCCGGCCGGGAGGGCGCCAGAGACATCCTTGGACAGATTATGGACATGCAATCTCAATCTTCCGTGCTTGTAGTTGACGACGATCCCGATCTGCGCCGGCTCATCAGCGATTTCCTTGGCGAGCATGGCTACTACGTACAAGCCGCCGAGAGCGTGCCGGAAATGCGCCGACTGATGGCCCAGCGCCGCCCGGACCTGATCATCCTCGATGTGATGATGCCTGGCGAGGACGGCCTCAGCGCCGCCCGTGCACTGGCCAGCGAGCGTGGCTCGCCGGCGGTGATCATGCTCAGCGCCCTGGGCGACGACACCGACCGCATCATCGGCCTGGAAGTCGGTGCCGACGATTATCTCAGCAAGCCCTGCAACCCGCGTGAACTGCTGGCGCGCGTGCGTGCCCTGCTGCGGCGCAGCCATGCCAATGCCGAGATGTCCGAAACCCGCGGCAATGTCTATGAGTTCGCCGGCTGGCGGCTGGACCTGGTCCGTCGTGACCTGCGCGACCCGACCGGCGTGTTCATCAACCTGTCCGATGGCGAGTTCGCGCTGCTGCGCACCTTCGTGGAGCACCCGCAGCGCGTGCTCAGCCGCGACCAGTTGCTCGACTACTCGCGCGGCCGCGATACCGACGTCTACGATCGCGCCATCGACAGCCAGATCAGCCGTCTGCGCCGCAAGGTCAACGAGCGCGTGCACACTGAGCTGATCCGCACGGTCCGCAACGAAGGCTACATGCTGCTGCCGCCCGTCACCCGACTATGATCCTGCCGCAGCCGCGTCGTCGGCTGTCGATCTTCGCCCGCACCTTCGTGGTGCTGGCGGCTGCCCTGTTGCTGGCGCAAGGCGTCGGCTTGGGGCTGATTCTGATGCGCACGCCGATGTTCGACACTCCGGTGCACCCACCGGAGATCATCGCGTTGCTCAGCACGCAGATGCCGGCGGCCAATGCCGACCTGAAGGTCAGCACCGTCGCGACCGTACCGGCCGTGCCGGAAGGGCATCATCGCGATCGCTTCATCGAGCGGCTGATGGCGCGCTGGATGGATGTGGATGTCGACCGCGTGCGCTTTTATCGCGAGGGCAAGCAGGAAGCCTTCGGGCCACCGCAGAACTTGAACTTCCGCGAGAACAACCGGCCGCCAGACGTTCCCGCCCCGCCCGATCGCGAGGACAACGGCACCAGCCTGCGCGGCGACCTCCCACCGCCAGCACTGCCGGAGGGCTTGCCGCCCGACCTGCAACTACCGTTCGATGACGACGGCAGCCTCGGCGAGCCGCGACGCGGCGGTCGTGCGCCCGGCTTCGCGCCCGGTTCGCCACAGCTGAGCAGCTTCACCGCTGCGGTGCGACAGCCCGACGGCCATTGGCGCGTGGTCACCGCGCCCGGCCGGCAGCTGTCCGGCGCATTCAAGTTCCAGATGGCCGTGCTGTTCTGCTGCGGGCTGCTGTTGATGCTGCCGCTGGCCTGGTGGTTCTCGCGCGCACTGTCGGCGCCTATCCGGCGCTTCTCCGAGGCGGCCGACCAGCTCGGCCGCAATCCGGACGCCCCGCCGCTGGAACGCAGCGGCCCGGCCGAACTGGTCCAGGCCGCCGACTCGTTCAACGCGATGCAGGGCCGCCTGAACCGGATGGTCCACGAACGCACCCAGATGGTCGCGGCGATCGCCCATGACCTGCGTACCCCGCTGGCGCGGCTGGCGTTCCGCATGGAAGCCGCGCCGGACACGCTGCGCGAGAAGACCCTCGGCGACATCGACGAGATGAAGGCGATGATCTCGGCGGCGCTGGACTTCATCAAGAACGATGCGCGCCGCGGCCAACGCTCGCGCATCGATTTCCAGTTGCTGGCCGAGAGCGTGGTCGACAACCTCGCCGACACCGGCTCGGACACCCGGCTGCTGCCCGGCGACTCGGTGGATGTCGACGGCGATCCGCTGGCGCTGCGCCGGATGATCACCAATCTGGTGGAAAACGCACTGAAGTACGGCAAGCGCGCGCGCGTGCAGGTGCACCGCGACGGCACCCACTGCCTGCTGTGGGTGGACGACGACGGCCCCGGCATCGATCCGGAACAGCGCGAGCACCTGCTGCTGCCGTTCGTACGCGGCGAAAGCTCACGCAACCGTGATACCGGTGGCATCGGACTGGGCCTGGCCGTGGCCAACAGCATCGCGCTGGCCCACGGCGGCGAAATCAATCTGGACAACCGCCCCCGCGGTGGCCTGCGCGTGAGCGTGCGACTGCCGTGTCACGAAGCCTAGGGATGTCGGGATTGGGGATTGGGGATTCGTAAAAGCGCTGGGCCACTGCAGAAACCGGCTTTTACGAATCTCGAATCCCTAATCCCCAATCCCGGCTCTCAATAAGCAAACTCGCGGAACACCGGATCAACGCTGCCGTTCCAGCGGCCCTCGAACAGCGCCAGCTTGCGATCAGCCGGGGTGAGGCCGCTCTCGGCGATCTCCTGCAGCACGTCTAGGAACGCGGTCTCGTCCTGCCCGTCGGCATTGCGACGGGCGCGACGACGTAGTCCTTCGCGCGAGATCCTCACTGCTTCCAGCGCCAGTTCGCGCACCGTGGCGTTGCGGAACGGCAGCTTCAGCGCGTGCTTCGGCACGCCGTCGCGCAGGGCATGGCGCTCGACCAGCGAGAAGTCCTTGACCAGGTCCCAGGCCGCATCGAGCGCCTCGTCGTCGTACAACAGACCGACCCAGAACGCCGGCAGCGCGCACAACCGCGCCCACGGACCGGCGTCGGCGCCGCGCATCTCCAGATACTTCTTCAGACGCACTTCCGGGAACGCGGTGGTGGTGTGGTCAGACCAGTCGCGCAGCGTCGGCAACGCACCCGGCAGCGCCGGCAGCTTGCCGTCGAGGAAATCGCGGAAGCTCTGCCCGCTGGCATCCACGTAGGTGCCGTCGCGATAGGAGAAGTACATCGGCACGTCGAGCAGGTAATCGACGTAGCGCTCGTAGCCGAAGCCATCCTCGAACACGAAATCGAGCATGCCGGTGCGATCGGCATCGGTGTCGGTCCAGATATGCGAGCGGTAGCTCTGGTAACCGTTGGGCTTGCCCTCGGTGAACGGCGAATCGGCGAACAGCGCGGTCGCGATCGGCTGCAACGCCAGCGACACGCGGAACTTCTTCACCATGTCCGCTTCGGTGGCGTAATCCAGATTGACCTGCACCGTGCAGGTGCGGGTCATCATGTCCAGGCCGAGCGAGCCGACCTTGGGCATGTACTCGCGCATGATGCGGTAGCGGCCCTTGGGCATCCACGGCATCTCATCGCGCTTCCACTTGGGTTGGAAACCCATGCCGAGGAAACCCAGTTGCAGTTCGCCGGCCACTTCGCTGACTTCGCGCAGGTGCTCGCCGGTCTCCTCGCAGGTCTGATGGATGTCTTCCAGCGCCGCGCCAGACAGTTCCAGCTGGCCGGCCGGCTCCAGCGTCACCGAGGCACCGTCGCGAAGCAGCGCGATGGTGCGCCCCTGCTCCTGCACCGGCGTCCAGCCGAAGCGCGTCAATCCTTCGAGCAGGGCCTCGATGCCCCGCTCGCCGTCGAATGTCGGCGGGCGCAGGTCGTCCAGGCGGAAGCCGAACTTCTCGTGTTCGGTGCCGATGCGCCACTGCGACGCCGGCTTCTCGCCCGAAGCGAGTACCTCGACGAGCTGGCGACGGTCAGTGATCGGCGTATCGGCGACGTGGCTGGGGCTCGACAAGGGCGGACTCGCTGGGTTGAAGATGAAACGAGGTGGGGACAGGCCGCTGTCACCGCAAGGGCCGCACTATAGCCTGTGGCCGATTCGCGCTACGTTGCGGCAACAGGGTTACAGATTTCCGTCCATCCCCTCGTTCTGACGTACATCGCCGTGTCCGCACAAGGAGCCGTCATGGAATCCAGGCCTCGTCCCAACGCCAAGCGCCATCGCGAATCCCATCGCGGAGATCGCGCCGGCTGGTTGCGCGCGGCGGTGCTGGGCGCCAACGACGGCATCGTCTCGGTGGCAGGCGTGGTGGTCGGCGTGGCCGCCAGTGGCAGCGATGCCCATGCCGTGCTCGCGGCGGGCATCGCCGCCACCGTCGCCGGCGCAATGTCGATGGCGGCAGGCGAGTATGTTTCGGTGCAGTCGCAGGCCGACACCGAACAGGCGGATCTGGCGACCGAGCGACGCGAGCTGCACGAGGACCCGCATACCGAGCTGGAGGAACTGGCGGGCATCTACCGCCAGCGCGGACTCGACCCGGCACTGGCACGCCAGGTCGCCGAACAGCTCACCGCCCACGACGCCCTCGCCGCGCATGCACGCGACGAACTGGGCATGTCCGAGGCACTGCGGGCGCGGCCATTGCAGGCCGCATTGGCCTCGGCCACCGCATTCTGCTGCGGCGCCGCCCTGCCGATGGCCACCGCATTGCTGGCACCCCCGACCATCGTCTCCATCACGACCACGATCACCACGCTGGTCGGACTATCGATCACCGGCGCCTGGGCCGCGACCATGGGTGGTGCATCACCCTGGCGCGGCGCATTGCGCGTGACCTTCTGGGGTGCGGCTGCGATGATCGCCGCCAGCCAGATCGGCCGGCTGTTCAATACCACGGTGTGATCGCGCCACCGCGATGAATCTCGCCGTGCTCTCTTGGGCACCGATCGAGTCCGCCATTACCCACGACACCAACGTAGCCGCAACGCAATCTGCTGTTGCTGTTGCTGTTGCTGTTGCTGTTGCTCGTGATTTTGCTGTTGCCTTGGACTTTGACTTACCCGGGGCCCCTGCCGCAGCGGCGGAGACGGCGGGAAAAACCCCGCAGGGGCGACGCACATGGATGTGCGTCGTTTTCTGACGCGGCATGGATGCCGCGTCAGAAAATCCCGTCGGCTCCGCGAACCCGTAGCGAAGCGAAGGGCGCGTAGGCCGGGGTGTGCTTTCTTTTGGTTACTTTTCTTTGCACAAGCAAAGAACAAGTGACTCGCTCCGAAGGAGCGAAAGCCTTGGCCTTGGCCTTGGCCTTTGCCGTTGACGTTGCTGTCGCCGCAACGTCAAACCCAACAAGCAACGTCCATGGATCCCCGCGTTCGCGGGGATGACGGCAGATAGATAACGGGGAATGGTAGAGAGATGGCGTGGAAGGCACTGGGTCCCCACCTTCGCGGGGACGACGATGGAGAGCGCGCATGGAAGACGCTTACCCAACCACCCAAAACCTCAGGAACGCCCACCCTCAGACTCAACCGGCGGCGCATCCAACCCCAACCACCCCCCCACCACACTCCGCAGCTCATCCACACCCTGCCGCGACTCCCCCGAATACGCCTGCACACTGACGCTATCGGCAAAATGCGAAGACAGCTCCTTGCGCACCTTCTGCAACACCTGCGCCTGCTGGCCCCGCCCAAGCTTGTCGGCCTTGGTCAGCAACGCATGCGCCGGCAACCCGCGCGTGACCGCGTAGCCCAGCATCTGCAGGTCGTATTCCTTGAGCGGATGGCGGATATCCATCACCACCACCAGCCCGCGCAACGCATCGCGGGTACGGAAGTAGTTGTCGATGAAAGCCTGCCAGTGCGCCTGCAGATCGTGCGGCACCTTGGCGTAGCCGTAGCCGGGCAGATCCACCAGGCAGCGCCCGGGCTGGATCTCGAAGAACACCAACTGCTGGGTGCGGCCGGGGGTCTTGGACACCCGCGCCAGCGCGTTCTGGCGGGTCAGCGCATTGAGCGCGCTGGACTTGCCCGCATTGGAGCGACCGGCAAAAGCCACCTCGAAACCGCCATCGGGCGGCAACTGGCGGGCGTTATGGGCCGAAAGGAGGTAACGGGCACGTTCGATAAGTTGCGACATGCGCATAGGATCGCACGCCACGACCCGGGGGCGGCCAGGAACCGCCCTCCCCCTGCCCAGGAACGACCGATGAAAGGTCTTTGCTGCACCGTTCGTTGACCGCCACGCAAGGGCATGCCGATAATCCGGAGGCCTGCGGAGGCCAGCGCCCCCACGCCCGCAGTCCAGGCCCCTACGGAGCTCTAGCTGATGCGCCACGCTCGCGTTCTTGCCTTCACTGCACTCACCGTCTCGGTCATTGCAGCGGTTGCTGTCGCACAGACGGCGGTTACTCCGATCCCGGACAACACCCCGGTACGGGTGATGCCGCTGGAGATCGATCTGTCCAAAACCACCTGGGGCGACCCCAAGGCCGGCCAGACCAAGGCCGCGGCCTGCGCGGCCTGCCATGGCCCTGATGGCAATCCCGCGGTCGAGATCTATCCGCGCATCGCCGGACAGAGCGAGCGCTACATCGCCCATCAGATGGCGTTGATCGCCAACGGCCAGCGCACCAGCGGCGCGGTCGCGGCGATGGTGCCGTTCGTGCAGGACCTCACCCCGCAGGACATGCGCGACATCGGCGCGTACTTCGCCACGCAGAAACCCGGCGCGGGCCTGGCCGACGACAGCGTCGTCGCCGAGGGCCCCTACAAGGACATGAAGTTCTACGAGATCGGCCAGAAGCTCTATCGCGGCGGCGATCCGACACGCGGCATCCCCGCCTGCATGGCCTGCCATGGCCCGACCGGTGCCGGCAATCCCGGCCCTGCCTATCCGCACATCGGCGGCCAGCATGCGGCCTACGTGGCGCGCCGGCTGCAGGAGTACCAGGCCGGCCAGACCACCGAGACCGACCGCCATCTGTTCGACATCATGGCGCTGGTCACCCATTCGCTGACCGAGCAGGAGATCCAGGCTCTTTCCAGTTACCTGCAAGGCCTGCATGATCGGGCCGACGACGAGGCCGCAGCGAACCTGCCCGCCGCGACACCCGGACGATCGTGAACCATGGGCCGCTTCGGCGGTCCAAGTCTAGCTAGTTAGGCCTCACCCCCGAGCGCCGGTCAACGACCGGCGTTTGCTTTTACCCCCACGGAGCCCGCATGAAATCGGTAACCCGACTGTTGTTGATCCTGCTGACGCTTGCCCCCCTGCTCGCGAGCGCCGCGCCGCCCACGCCGGTCGCCGGCGAAGACTACGTCGAGATCGCCGACGGCCAGCCCTACCTGCCGTTGAACGGCAAGGTCGAGGTCGCCGAGGTATTCGGCTATCCCTGCCCGCATTGCGCGCACTTCGAGCCGAAGCTGGAACAGTGGACCGCCCGGCAACCGAACTATGTGCGCGTCACGCCGGTGCCGGCGGCCTTCGGTGGCCCCTGGGACGCATTCGCACGCGCCTATCTGACCGCCGATACGCTGGGCGTGGCCAAGAAGAGCCATCTGGCGATGTTCCAGGCGATCCACGACAAGCACAGCATGCCGGTACAGAACGTGGCGCCCGAGGAGCTGGCTGCGTTCTACGCCGACTACGGCGTGCCGCAGCAGAAATTCATCGAGACGCTCAGCAGCCCGCAGATCGAGGCACGCCTGCAGGCCGCGCGTGAGTTCGCGCTGCGCAGCAAGGTCCCCGGTACGCCGTCGGTGATCGTCAACGGCCGCTATCTGGTCCGTGGCAAGGATTTCGACGACCTGTTGCGGGTAACCGACTATCTGGTCGCACGCGAGCACGCAGCCGCCGCGCAGCAGGCAAAATAATCCATTGCTGATGGCATGGCGGCCATACACGGCCGCCATGCCATCATGCGTCCCCTGGCCGGCCGCTGGCCGCCGCCCCGTCTTCCCGCTGGAGATCCATTCGATGAAGAGCCGTTTTTTTGCCCTGACCCTGATGGCGATCCTGCCCATCCTGGTGGCCTGCAAGGCCCAGGACGGCAGCGCCGACACCGTCGCGGCCACCCCGAGCACGCCCGCCGAACAGCCCGCTGCCACCGCAGAACCCGCAACCGCAACCACCCCCGACGCCAGCCAGGCCGCCACCGCGCCGGCCCAGGACGACGGCCACACCCAGCAGGCCAACGCGCCCAAGGCGCCGAACGGTCCGGAGCCGGTCGCCGGCACCGATTACGTCGACATCGAGGGCGGCCAGCCGTTCCAGCCGGCCGCCGGCAAGATCGAGGTCGCCGAGGTGTTCGGTTACGTCTGCCCGGCCTGCTTCCGCTTCCAGCCGCTGATCGGGCCGTGGAAGGCCGGTCTGCCGTCGGACGTCAACTTCGTCTACGTGCCGGCGATGTTCGGCGGCACCTGGGACGACTACGCCCGCGCCTTCTATGCGGCGCAGACCCTGGGCGTGGAAGACAAGACCCATGAGGCGCTGTATCAGGCCATCCACGTCGACGGCAAGCTCAAGGG
Organism: Pseudomonas sp. GW821-FHT07E12; assembly: GCF_058986605.1. Taxonomy (NCBI): domain Bacteria; kingdom Pseudomonadati; phylum Pseudomonadota; class Gammaproteobacteria; order Pseudomonadales; family Pseudomonadaceae; genus Pseudomonas; species Pseudomonas sp. GW821-FHT07E12. The sequence goes on from NZ_JBYSVX010000026.1 coordinate 44,529, forward strand.
CGAGCGCGGCCGCGACTCGGTGCAGGACATCGCCAACTTCTACGTCGCCTACGGCGTGGACCCGAAGAAGTTCGCCGACACCATGGCCAGCTTCGGCGTCGCCGCGCAGACCAACCGCGCCAAGCAGTTCGCCATGCGCAGCAAGATCAGCGGCACGCCTTCGCTGATCATCAACGGCAAGTACCTGGTCAAGGGCACCAGCTACCAGGACATGCTGCGCATCGCCGACCACCTGATCGCGCGCGAGCGTGCCGCCGGGGCGAAGTAAGCCCGGTCCGGAAATGTCGTGAGCGATTCTGAAACACGCACCCTGCGGGTGCTGACCGCCAACATCCAGGCCGGCTCCAGCACCCGCCGCTACAGCGATTACGTGACCCGCAGCTGGTCACACGCGTTGCCGATGGGCCGCAAGCGCAACAGCCTGGACGCCATCGCCAAACTGGCCGGCGAGCGCGACATCGTCGGCCTCAACGAGGCCGACCCTGGCAGCCTGCGCTCGGGCTTCACCAACCAGACCCACTATCTGGCCGAGCGCGCAGGCTTCCATTACTGGAGCCACCAGCCGAACCGGCGCATGGGCGGCGTCGCGTCCAGCGCCAACGGGCTGCTCAGCAAGCTGGAACCGGTCGAAGTGCAGGACCACGCCCTGCCCGGCCGCATCGGCGGGCGCGGCATCCTGCTGGCCAGGTTCGGTGAAGGCCGCGAAGGCCTGGTGGTCGCGGTGGCGCATCTGTCGCTGGGCGCCAACTCGCGGACGGCACAGCTGGCCTTCATCGCCGAACTGCTGTCCGAGCATCCCAACGCGATCCTGATGGGCGATTTCAACTGCGTCGCCGATCGTCCGGAGATGCAGGCGCTTTATCGCCAGACCTCGCTGCAACCGCCGGGCAATGTGTTGCCGAGCTTCCCGAGCTGGCGCCCGCAGCGCGCGATCGACCACATCCTGGTCAGCCACGGCATGCAGATCGGCAAGACCGAGGCGATCCCGGCGGCGTTCTCCGATCATCTGGCGATCGGCATGGAGATCGTGGTGCCACGGAAACTGCTGAAGTAGCCGCTCCCCTATCTCGTAGGAGCGGCGTCAGCCGCGATGGAGCTGTCACGCAGATCCTTCTGCAAGAGCCCGCACATCCATGTGCGGGGATTCAAATGGGAACGCCCCATCGCGGCTGAAGTCGCTCCTACGGGAGGGATCCGGTCAGAACCTCAGGTCCGCACGCACATACCAGTAACGTCCCTGCGGGATGTCGTAGGTGGATGCGTCGTAGCCGTTGAGCGAGCATGACAGGCAGATCGGCGGATCCTTGTCGAACAGGTTGTTGACGCCGGCAGTCAGCTGCAGACCGTTGAGCCAGGCGAAGCGGTAGCCGAGCTGCACGTCGTGGTAGGTGATCGCGTCGAGCGTGTTGGTGCCCGCGGCCTGATCGCTGCAGACCGCGAACGCCACCGCGTCACCGCATTCCTCGGTCAGCTTGGAAATGTGGCGCACCGTCCAGGCCGCGTTCCAGTTGCCCAGCGACCAGTCCACCGAAGCATTGCTGGTCCACTCCGGAATCGAGCTGTCGTTGACCTCGACACCCGGCTTCTGCGGCTGCTTCTGCCCGGCCGCGCCAGTGGCTTCGTAACGGCCGACGAAGGTGTTCTGCCACTTCAGCTTGAAGCGGCCGAGCGCGTTCTCCGGCAGCGTCCAGAACAGATCCACGTCCCAGCCATCGGTATTGATCGAACCGAGGTTGGTCAGGCGGTTGTTGAAACCGTTGATGCCGCCGGTGGAAGCGCGGGTGATGCCGCCGCAGTAGGTCGGATCGAGCGTGTCCACGCACAGGTCGAGCTGGGTCTGCGCGTTGATCGCCTGGATCGCGCCATCGATCTGGTGGCGATAGAACGTCACCTCGATATCGAAGCGGTCCGACCACGATGCATTGCTGCCGAACCACGGGCTCCACACGAAGCCGGTGCTGAAGCTGCGCGAGCGTTCCGGATCCAGCGCGCGATTGCCGCCGGTGGTCACCGAGATCTGCGAGTTGGCTTGCTGATAGCCGGCCGGCACGCCAAGCGCGGCGCAGTTGGCGGCGCTGCCGCGCGGCGGGGTGCCGCCCAGACCGATCGAGCAGGGATCGGACAGCGTCAGGTCGGCACGCGCGGCCGAGCCGTACAGCTCGCCGATGGTCGGCGCACGGAAGCCTTCCGCATAACTGGTGCGCAACACGAACTCGTCGGTCACCTGCCAGCGCAGACCGTACTTGGGCGTGAATTCGCCACCGAAGGTCGAGTAATCCGAATAGCGCCCGGCCAGGCTCAGGTCGAGTTTGTCGCCGAACACCGAGTCGGCGAAGATCGGCACGCTCAGTTCGAGGTAGGCCTCGCTGACGTTGTAACTGCCGGAGGTCGGCAGCGACGGCACGCCGTTGTAGTGGCCGGCCACGGTCAGCGGATCGGGCTGGTACCAGCCCTCATACCGCCGATGTTCCAGACCGGTGGCGAACGAGACCGGACCGGCCGGCAGCTTGAACAGCTCGCTGCTGAGGTTGGCGCTGAACACGCTCAGTTCGTTCTGGCTGCGGTCGCGCACGACCGGCTGGATCCAGCGCAGCATCTCCGGGGTGATGCTGCCGGCACCGCTGAAGATGTCCAGCGGCACGCAGCCGGCTACCGCCGCGCATGCGGCCGGATCGCCCAGCGCCATCGCGATGTTGTAGATGTTGTAGCTGCCGCGATTGGTCTGCTCGGCCTTGTTCTTGCTGTACATCGCGTTGACGTCCCAGAACCAGGTCCGCTCGGCCGACTCGAAGCTGCCGATGAAGCCGGTGCCGACGTACGAGGTATCCACGCGCTGTTCGAACACGCGCGGCCCGCCTTCGACCGGGCGTCGTCCGATCAGGATCAGGTTGTTCGGACCCAGATCGAAGCCGAACGGGTTGTACGGGTTCAACGCCGAGATGGTGATGTTGTCGGCCAGCGGATTGCCGGTGCCGGCATCCGGACCGAGGAAGATCGGCTCCGGCGCCGCCTGGTTCACCGACTCGCGGCGGTTGCCCAGTGCCTTCAGGTACCACTGCACGTCGTCGTTGAAGAAGAACCGGAACTGGCCGAACACGCCCTTCCGCTCCGACGGCGTCAGCACCATGTTCTGCGCGGCGAAGTTGTAGCGGTCGGCGGTGCTGAAGCAGTGGTAGTCGTCGGTGCGCGTACAGCCGGCTGTGCCGTCGTAGACCGGCGCGCCCGAGAGTCCGCTGTTGGGCGTGAGGTCCTGGGGGGGGCCGCTGCCGCCTGCGTAGATGATGTTGGGATCGACAAAGACAAAGCGCCCATCCGGCGTGGCCGAACTGCCGAAGGTCAGCCCGGTACCCGGCGTCGGGTAGTACGACTGGCGGCGGTCGCGCGCGTAGACCGGATCCTGCTTCACATAACTGGCGCCGAGGAACAGGCTGGTGCGGTCGGTGCGGGTGCCCCAGGCCAGGTCGAAGCCACGGCTCTCGCCGTCGCCCTTGCCGTACTGGCCGTAGTTGAGCGTGACCTGCGCGCCGTCGAATTCGCGCCGGGTGATGATGTTGACCACGCCGGCGATCGCATCCGAGCCGTACAGCGAGGAGGCGCCGTCCTCCAGCACCTCGATGCGCTCCACCAGCGCCAGCGGAATCGTGTTGAGGTCGGTCGAGGCGCCCACGCCGGAGGCGGAGGATTCGTTGATCCAGCGGATGCCGTCGACCAGCACCAGCACGCGCTTGGAGCCGAGATGGCGCAGGTCCACCTGCGAGGAACCGGCACCGACGCCGCTGCCATCGGGCGGGAAGCCGAAATTGCCGGACGAGTTGAACTTGGCATTGAGGGCCGAGCCCGAGCCGGTGAGCTGCTGCAGCACCTCGCCGATCGAGTTCAGGCCAGTGCGCTCGATATCATCCCGGCTCAAGGTCTGGATCGGCACCTGGCCCTGGATCTCGGCGCTCTTGATACGGGTGCCGGTCACCTGGACGCTGTCCAGCGTCTTGGTGTCGGTCGTCGTGGCGGCGTCCTGGGCCTGTGCCAGCAACGGCAGGCAGAACGCCGCGCTCAGCACGGCATGGGTCAAACGATGGCGGCGCAGGTACTTCATCCGGCTCTCTCTCCAAAGTGGATGGGAACACCGCCACGTTCCCCCTGCGCCGCAGCGGCTCGACAGGGTTTGTAAACAAATCGTAAATAGATGGCAAGTGCCGACACATGGCGACACGAAACTGACACAACCCTGCTTGGGCACCTTCGCATGCCTGTTCAGCGCCCAGCGGCGATACTGCCGCGATGAAGCGCACCCTCACTCTGCTGACCCTTTCCCTCGCCTGGCTGCCCGGGCTCGCCTGTGCCCAAAACCTGGACGCGCAACGTCCCGCACTGCACAACGCCTTCGACGCGGCCGATGCCGGGCGCCTGGACGCCTCCCAGGCCGCCGCCTTCGCCAGCCATCCGCTGTATGGCTGGCTGCAGTACGCCGGTTTGCGCCGCAGCATCGACAGCGTTTCCAACGCCCAGGCCCAGGATTTCCTCAAGCGCTACGCCGGCCAGCCGGTCGCCGAGGCGTTCCGCAGCACCTGGCTGCCGGCGCTGGCACGCCGCCAGGACTGGCCCACCCTGCTCGCCAACTGGAAGCCGACCGAGAACCCCAGCCTGCGCTGCGCCGAACTCAACGCGCGCCAGGCCACCGGCAAGGCCGACGCGCAATGGACCGCCGACGCGCAGGCGTTGTGGAGCACCAGTGGCAAGTCGCTGCCGGATGCCTGCGACGCGGTGTTCACGGCATTGGCGGCACGCGGCGGCCTGAGCGACACGCTGCGCTGGCAACGCATTGAAGCGGCCGCCGACGAGCAGCAGCCGGCGGTGATGCGCAACGCAGCGCGCGGCCTGCCCGCCACCGAGCTGGCACAGGCCAACGACTACGCTCAGTTCCTCACCCAACCCGACACGCGTGCGCTGCAGTGGCCGAAGACCGATCGCAGCCGCCGCATCGCCGTTGACGGGTTGAGCAAGCTCGCCAAATCCGATCCGGACGCAGCCGAGCGCCTGCTGCCGCAATTCACCACCACGCTCGGTTTCAGCGAGGCCCAGCGCGGCCAGGTGCTCTACCAGATCGCGTTGTGGACGGTCGCCTCCTACCTGCCCGACTCCGCGCGCCGGCTCAACGCGGTGCCGGAAAGCGCCTACGACGAGCGCCTGCACGAGTGGCGCGCGCGCGAAGCCATGGCACGCGGCGACTGGCCGGCCGCACTGGCGGCGATCCGCAAGATGCCGGCTTCGCAGCGCAACGATTCGCGCTGGCAGTATTTCGAGGCACGGCTGGCCGAGAAGACCGGCGAAACCGCCGCGGCACAGACGCTGTACCGCAGCGCCGCACGCCAACCCACCTTCCACGGCTTCCTCGCCGCCGATCGCCTGCAGCAGCCTTATGCGCTGTGTCCGTGGCAGCCGAACGACAGCGCGCAGGCCAAGGCCGTGGTGGCGCGCGATCCCGCATTGATCCGCTCGCTGGAGCTGTACAAGCTCGATCGCGCCGGCTGGGCGACGCAGGAATGGAACGACGCGCTGAGTCGTTTCGACGATACCCAGCGCCGGCTCGCGGTGGAAGTGGCCGGCGACAACGGCTGGTTCGACCGCGCGGTGTTCGCGCTCGGCAAGCAACCTGACGAACAGCGGTTGTATACGCTGCGCTTCCCGCTGCACCACGACGACACGATCCGTCGCGAGGCCGCGCGCAACGCGCTCGATCCGGCCTGGGTCGCCGCCGAAATCCGCGCCGAGAGCGTGTTCAACCCGAACGCGCGCTCGGGCGCCAACGCGATGGGATTGATGCAGGTACTCCCCGCCACCGGCGCCGGCGTGGCCAAGAGCATCGGCCTGGCCGGCTACGGCGGTGCTGCCAGCCTGTACGACCCGGATACCAACATCGCCATCGGCAGCGCCTACCTGCGCCAGTTGCTGGACAAGTATTCCGGCCAGCCCTACATCACCATCGCCGCCTACAACGCCGGCCCGACCCCGGCCGCACGCTGGCTCGGTCAGCGTCCCAGCCACGATCCGGATATCTGGATCGAGACGATCAGCTACAAGGAGACCCGCGAGTACGTCGCGCGCGTGCTCGCCTTCAGCGTGATCTACGACTGGCGCCTCAATGGCGATGCCTTGCCGGTGAGCGACCGCATGGTCGGCAAGCTGGTGGACACGCGCAGGAAGTTCGTCTGCCCGACCACGACCGCGAGCGGCGCGGGAAGCCGCTGATGAGTGTTGCGCTGTGGTGCCTGCTGTTCGCAGCAGGCAGTGGCGCGGCCTGGTGGGTGCTACGCAGCGACGGCGCGGATTGGATGGAAGGTTGGAAGGCCGGGTTGTTTCTCGACGGGCCCTTCGTCGGTTTCTGGAACGCCGAACAGATCCGTCTGTACGCCCTGTTGATGTGGTTGCTCGGGCTGGTGTGGTTCGTGATCGGCCTGTTCGTGCCGGGTGCGCGCGGGCTGAGCTGAGCGGGGAACGGCACGCGCGCGCACGGCCTTCGGGCATCATGTTCGGCATGAAGATCTACCTCGTAGGCGGAGCCATCCGCGATGAACTGCTCGGCCACTCCGCCGGCGACCGCGACTGGGTCGTGGTCGGCGCCGATCAGGCGCATATGGAATCGCTCGGCTACAAGCCGGTCGGCCGCGACTTCCCCGTGTTCCTGCATCCGCAGACCGGTGAGGAATATGCGTTGGCGCGTACCGAGCGCAAGAGCGGGCGCGGTTATCGCGGTTTCGTGGTCGATGCCGATCCGTCGGTGACGCTGGAAGAAGACCTGCTGCGTCGCGATTTCACCATCAATGCGATCGCCCGCGACGAGGCTAGCGGCGAATTGGTCGATCCCTACGGCGGCGCGCGCGACATCCAGGCACGCGTGCTGCGTCACGTCGGCCCGGCGTTCGTCGAAGATCCGCTGCGGGTGCTGCGCGCGGCGCGCTTCATGGCGCGACTTGCGCCGCTGGGTTTCACGATCGCGCCGGAAACCATGGAACTGCAGCAGCAGATCGCCGCCAGCGGCGAACTGGACGCATTGGTGCCCGAACGGGTCTGGCAGGAACTGCGAAAAGCACTCGTCGCGCCACGTCCATCGGCGTTCCTGCACACGTTGCACGAGGCCGGCGCGCTCAAAGCAGTGCTTCCGGAAATCGAAGCCCTGTATGGCGTGCCGCAGCGCGCCGAATTCCATCCGGAAGTAGACACCGGCCGGCACCAGGAACTGGTCAGCGACATGGCCGCGAGGATCGCGCCGGGTGATGCATTGATCGGCTTCGCCGCGCTCACGCACGACCTCGGCAAAGCGTTGACGCCGCGCGAGGAATGGCCGCGTCACATCATGCACGAGCAGCGCGGGGTCGCACCGGCACAGGCATTGAGCGATCGACTCAAGGTGCCGGCCGAGTACCGCGACCTGGCGGTGATCGCCTGCCGCGAGCATCTCAACGTGCACCGCCTGGACGAACTACGCGACAAGACCGTGCACGAGCTGCTGCAACGCTGCGACGCGTTCCGTCGCCCGGAGCGCGTAGCGCAGTTGGCCAAGGTCTGCGAAGCCGACAAACGCGGCCGGCTCGGCAGCGAGGAAGACGCCTATCCGCAGGGCGCCGAGCTGCAGCGTCTGCACGCCGCCGCGATGGCGATCAATGCGCGTGATCTTGCCGAGCAGGGCTTGCAGGGGCCGCGGATCGGCGAGGCCTTGGTGAAGGCGCGTATTGCGGCGATCGGGCGGGCGCGGACTGCTCAGGTTTGACGCCGACGCGGTGCATCGATGCGATCTTGCAAAGGCGTTTCTGCTTGCATTCCCTCTTCACAGACTCCGCGATATTCACGGGATCCCTTCCGCTAATCCTGGAGAAGTTGCAGGGAGCGCGCGCGTCCACCACGAACACCGCCTCGGCGACGAGCCTGCAACGCCCCGGCTGTTGAATTCGACCTCGCTGAGCGCGTGCTGGTGCGTTGCGCCGATGAATCCCCGAGTTCGCCGGCGCCCCCCTTTATTCCGACCAGATGAAGCGCGCGCCGTCGCTGTTGTCCGGCATGGGGCCTGGACTGTCGGCCCGAATATCTGCGGTCCGCGGATCAATGCGCAGGAAGCGGTTGGTGGCCAATGACATCAGCACCAGTTCGCCCGTCGGCGTTTCGATCCATTGGAAGTTTTGCGCCGTGCCCGGCTGTCCAGCCACAAGCGTCACCCCGCCATCCTCACCGACCGTGACATAGCGTCGGCCCGATCGCAGAGCGACGCGGCCCAACCGGCGGTCGACGATCTGGAACTGCGTCGGGACGCCCGAAGCCAGGCTCCCATCGCCGGCAGCCAGTCCGGTCGTCGCGTGGAACGATGTCAGCCGGATCGACCGGCCATAGGGAATGGACCGCATCAGGCCGTGGGTATGCGGCTGATGGACGTCGATACGGTCGAAATCGGCGAAACCGCCCTCGGCACCGGCGGTGTTGTAGTTGAACAATCCGTAGCGGACGCCCTGGAAGGTGAAGGTCTGGTAGAACAGTTCGACCTCGTCGCCGATCGGGGTGAAGGTGACGCCGTCGAACGAATAGCTGAAGCGCGCCCGTTCGGCGAGAAAGTCGCAGTCGGCCCGCAGCCAGACGCGCGTCCCGGTCATCTTCACCCGCACCGTCTTGTCGCGGTGCTGGTCGTAAAGAACGACGTCGAGCCCGTCGGTGCGCTTTTCGATGCCCAAGGTCGCATAGGGCAGGTTGAGCAGCCCCAGGCCGGCGGCGTCGCCAGGCTTCAGGTTCGACGCGTCGAGCAGGACGGTCGGCGTGGACATCGGCCCGATCGCCCGCTGCGTCAGGGTGTTGCGCGCGTCATAGAAAGTGCTCGCCGGCAGAGCATGAAGCCGCAGGAAGCCCGGCCTTTCCGACAACGACCACTTGCCGTCGACCGGGACGTGGTTCCACTGCCATAGAGGCTGGAGCTGCGGCGCCGAAAAATCATCGCTGCGCCGGAAGGGCACACCCACCGGCTGCGGCGTGGCGGTCTTTGGCTTCACCCAGGTCCGCGGCGTGCGCGTCAGGTTGCCCGGCAGGCCGAAATAGGGCCAGCCGTCCTTCCAGGTGACGGGAGACAGACTGAGCAGGCGACCGACGGAATTGAAATCCATCATCGAGAAGCCCCACCATTCGCCCGCAGGCGTCTGGATGACGCCTCCCTGGTGCATCGCCAGGCCATGTTTGGCGGCGGGGTCAGGCCCCCAGAACTTGAACGGCGGCTCGGGCGTACCCGTGCGTCTGCTTGACGCCATGCCGAAGTCTTCATGCAGGCTGATCGCTTGATTGACCTCGTAGGGGCCCAGCACATGATCCGCCCGCGCCGCCGGCATGCGAAAGCCGCCGGCATATTCGGCACTGATGATGTAGTACTTGCCGTCGATCTTGTAGAAATGCGCGCCCTCGCCCATCCCGGCGTCGTCGGCGAACAGGACGCGTTCGGTGTCCGGAACGATGTCGGTCAGATCGTCCGTCAGTTGGGCCAGGTGCATCGCCTGGTGACCCCAGACGACATAGGCCTTGCCGTCGTCGTCGAACAGGACGGACAGGTCGTGAAAGCTGCGCTTCATCGGCGTGCGCGTCCACGGCCCCTTCGGATCGGTGGCCGTGAACATCTGGGTCATCTGGCCGTTGACGTTCGAGAAGATGTAGAACTTGCCATCGTGGTAGCGGAAGGACGGCGCCCAGATGCCCCGGCCGTAGATATTCCGACCGTCCTCCAGCCGATAGGCCGGGCCAAGGTCGAGCTTGTCCAGGGCGTAGGCGACGAATTCCCAGTTGACCAAATCCTTCGAGCGCAGGATCGGCAAGCCCGGCATGGCGTGCATGGTGGTGCCGGTCAGGTAGAACCAGTCACCGACGCGGATCAGGTCCGGATCTGAAAATTCATCGTAGAACAACGGATTGGTGAAGGTGCCATCGCCGTTATCCGGCGTCCAGGTCGCGGTCGCCATGCCCTGGGACACCCTCGGCTCGGATGCCTGCGCCGCACACAGAATCAGCGTCAAGACCACGCATGACACCAGCCCGGATATGACAATGCCGGGTGATTTTGACCCATGCCGCATGACGCCCCCCTTTCTACGCTCTCTACTGCACCTGAGGCAGCTCTCGTGCGCCTGATTCTCATCAGACAATGGATGTTGCGGCCGTGGCCGACACTCTCTGCTATTGCCTAGCGCATCCAGAGTCCGGAAATGATCCGCAGCACCTTCGGAACGTCAGCTGTTTCCAGGCTCAATCCCCCAGGCACTCTACCCGACACCGGTCCGTTCTTCCCGGTGAACCCTCCAGGTTCTTCTGCTGGCTAACCGCCCCGCTCACTCTCGCGCCCTTCCAGCGTCAGCCCCACGTACAACAGCAGCAGGTCGTCGATGTCGTCCAGGTTGAGGCCAGTGATTTCGTGGATGCGCTGCAGGCGGTAGTTGAGGGTGTTGCGGTGGATGCGCAGGGTGTCGGCGGTGCGAGCCATGTTCTGGTTGTGGGACAGCCAGGTTTTCAGGGTCTTGAGCAGCACGCCGGATTTCTGGTCGCCGGCCATCAGCAGGTCGATGGGCTGGCGTAGTTGCTGGTGTTTCCAGCCGGTGTCCAGGTCTGCGAGCAGCACCGGCAGGCTCAGGTCGTAATAGGTGATCAGGTGCGGCTTGAGCTTGCGGGCCCTGGCGATCGCCAGGGCTTCGCGGGCGGTGCGGTAGGAGGCGGCCACGCCGTCCAGGCCTGGAAGGCCGGCGCCTGCACTCAGTGAAAAACCGGGTGTCAGCAGCAGTGCCACGACCTTTTCCAGTGCGGTCAATCTGGCCAACGCGCGTGCGGCGGATTGGGTGCGGGTGCCGGTGACGTCGAACGGTTCGATCAGCGCCAGTTCCTGCGGCGAGGTGACCGCCACCAGCAGGCCGGGCCAGCGCGCGATCAAGGCGGCCTGCACCGCTTGCAGACTGGCTAGTTGCGCATCGGGAGCGGCGGTTCTGTCCTGCGTCGCCAGCAGGGTGACCGCGTGCGGGGCGGCCAGGTCGACTTTCAACCGGGTCGCCCAGGCCTGCATGTTCTCGGCGGAAACATCGCTGCGCCGCAGTAGCTGGAAGACGAATTCCTCGCGGTAACGCAGTTGCTTCTGCAGCTCGCCGGTCAACAGCGCCTGCTCGATGATCATCTCGGCGGTGACTCGCACCAACTCGGCGAAATGACGGATGTCGTCGGGCTTGCCGGTGATGCCGACCACGCCGCAGACCTCACCGCGACCGTGCATCAGCAGGTTGATGCCCGGCTTGATGCCGCGCGCGTCGGCACCGAGGTCGTCACCGATCTCGACCGCTTCGCCGCGCGCCAGCGCCGCCTGGGCGCCGGAATGCAGGGTGCCTACGCGCTCGGGCGTGCCGCTGGCGATGATGATGCCGCGCGCGTCCATCACGTTGATGTTGTAGGGAATGATCTTCATGGTCCGCGCGACCACTTCCTGCGCGACCTGGGCATCGATCATCATGTGACGCTCCGGCATACAATATGCACAATCCAGACTCGATCATTGCATGATTTTTTGTGCAAATGAACGATGGAGGCGCGCCACTTCCTCCCTATGATGGCGCCGAGTCGGCACCACAAAACCACGTATATCTCTGGGAGGAGAGCAACATGAGCATCCGTGAGGAGGGCATCGGCACGTTCCGGCCGGCCGATCCGGCGACACTCGACGCGGCCTACAGGAAAATCACCCTGCGGCTGATCCCCTTCATCTTTGTCTGCTACCTGTTCAATTACCTGGACCGGGTCAACGTGGGCTTCGCCAAGTTGCAGATGCTCGACGCGCTGCAATGGAGCGAAACGGTATACGGGCTGGGCGCGGGCATCTTCTTCATCGGTTACGTGCTCAGCGGCGTGCCGGCCAACCTGCTGCTGCACCGGCTCGGGGCGCGGCGGGTGATCGGTACCTTGATGGTGGCCTGGGGCGCGTCGTCGGCGGCGTTGATGTTCGTCACCACGCCGCTGGAGTTCTACGTGCTGCGCTTCATCACCGGCGTGTTCGAGGCCGGCTTCTTCCCGGGCATCGTGCTGTATTTCACCCATTGGTTTCCGTCCTCGCGACGGGGCCGGGTGATGGGCTTGTTCATGTCGGCGATTCCGATCTCGGGCGTGCTCGGCAGTCCGCTGTCGGGCTGGATGATGGAAACCTTCGCCGACCACCATGGGCTGGATGGATGGCAATGGATGTTCCTGTTGCAGGGCCTGCCCACGATCGCGCTGGGCCTGCTGGTCTATGCGTTGTTGAACGATGGCATCGAGAAGGCGCGTTGGCTGGACGATGGCGAAAAACGCCTGCTGCTGGCCGAACTGGCCGAAGACGATCGCCAACGCCGGCAGACCTCGCAATCCAGCGACTCCTTCGCCAGCGTGCTGCGCAATGGCAGCGTGTGGATGCTGGGGCTGGTGTACTTCTGCATCCAGATGGGCGTGTATGCGATCAATTTCTGGTTGCCGACCATCGTCAAATCGCTGGGTTTCCAGAGCCCGCTGGCCGTGGGCTGGGTGAGTGCGATCCCGTACTTCTGCGCCTGCCTGTTCATGATCTGGATCGGCCGGTCCGCCGATGCCCGCAAGGAGCGTCGCTGGCACCTGAGCGGTCCGCTGTTGATGGGGCTGTGTGGCTTGATGCTGGCGACCCAGGCGGACGGCAATGCAGTGATCGCGATCGTGGGGCTGTCGCTGGCGACCATGGGCGCGTTGTCGGGCTTGCCGATGTTCTGGCCGTTGCCCACTGCGTTCCTGGGCAGCGCGGCGGCAGCCGGCGGTCTGGCGCTGATCAACTCGCTGGGCCAGGTGGCCGGCTTCGTCAGTCCGTTCCTGGTCGGCTGGATCAAGGACACCACCGGCAGCACCGATGTGGCGCTGTATATCCTTTCGGCGGTGTTGCTGCTGGGTGCCCTGCTGGTACTGCGCGTGCCGGCCAGGATCGTCAATCGCTGAAGCGCCGGGAGCTCGCCACCATGACCCATTCCACGCCGCAGCGTGCGTTGTTGCAACGCATGTTCGAGGCTGCCATCGCGGCGGCCCAGCCTGCACACTGCATCCCGGCCTACCTGCCGCCACCGCCCAAGGGGCGACTGGTGGTGATCGGCGCCGGCAAGGCCTCCGCCGCCATGGCCCGGGCCGTGGAGCAAAACTGGAGCGGTCCGCTCAGTGGATTGGTGGTCACCCGCTACGGCTACGAAGTGCCGTGCGAGCGCATCGAGATCATCCAGGCGGCGCATCCGGTGCCGGACGCCGCCAGCGTGGAAGCCGCGCAGCGCATCCGCGCACGGGTCAGCGGCCTGAGTGCCGATGACACCGTGCTGTGCCTGATCTCCGGCGGCGGCTCGGCGCTGCTGGCATTGCCGCTGGACGGCATCACCCTGGAAGACAAGCGGCGCATCAGCCAGGACCTGCTGAAATCCGGCGCCACCATCAGCGAAATGAATTGCGTGCGCCGTCACCTGTCCGCGATCAAGGGCGGCCGCCTCGCCGCCGCCTGCCATCCGGCCAAGGTGGTGACGCTGATGATTTCCGATATTCCGGGCGACCATGCCGTCGACATCGCCTCCGGCCCCACCCTCGGCGATGCCACCACCTGCGCGGATGCACTGGCGATCGTGCATCGCTACGGCATCAGCTTGCCGGCCGCCGCACTGGCCGCACTGGAAAGCGGTGCCGGCGAATCGATAAAGCCGGACGATCCGCGTCTGCAGGGTCATCAGTCGCACATCATCGCCACGCCGCAACGTGCGCTGGAAGCGGCCGCGCAGGTGGCCCGGGATGCCGGGATGACGCCCTACATCCTGAGCGACAGCATCGAGGGTGAGGCGCGCGATGTCGGCAAGGTGCTGGCGGCATTGGCGCGTCAGGTGCAACGCCATGCTCAACCAGTTGCAGGACCATGCGTGCTGATCAGTGGCGGCGAAACCACGGTGACCGTGCGCGGGCATGGGCGTGGCGGGCGCAACGTGGAATTCCTGCTCTCGCTCGGCATCACCCTCGATGGGCAACCGGGCATCCACGCGCTGGCGGGCGATACCGACGGTGTCGATGGTCAGGAAGAAATCGCGGGTGCTTATCTATCGCCGGATTCGTTGGCGCGTGCGTGGTCGTTGGGGCTGCGGCCGAAGGAACATCTGGACGACAACGATGGCCACGGCTTCTTCGGAGCGTTGGACGATGCGGTGATCACCGGCCCGACGCTGACCAACGTCAATGACTTCCGCGCGATCTTGATCGAGTCAAGCAGCGCGTCCTGAGGGGGCGCCGCGTCCGGTTGACCGGGTCGCGGCGCCCGTCCTGCTACATCTTGAAGTTGAGACTCAGCATGTAAGCCCGGCCGTTCTTGTAGATGTAGTACGGATGGTCCTTGCTGCCGATGTAGCTGTAGTAGGTCTCATCTAGCAGGTTGCTGCCCTCCAGCGAGATGCGCAGCCGATCGTTGATCTGGTAGCCGATCGAAGCATCGAGCTGGGTGAAGGCATCGGTCATCTGCTGGCCGTTGAGGCGGCCGATCTGGGTGAAGTACTCCGAGCGCCAGCCCAGGTTGATGCGCGCGCTCCACTTGCCCTGCTCGTAGTACGGGCTGAAGTTGTAGGCGTTGCGCGAGTTGTACGGCAGACTGAAGTCGCCATTGGTGCTGGCATCGGAGTAGGTGTAGTTCGCCACCACGCCAAAGCCGTAGCCGAAGTTGTGCTGGAAGTTCACCGACACGCCCTTGACCTTGGCGTCGCCGGCGTTGGTCGGCACCGAGGTCAGGTAGGTGCTGGAGCCGCCCGTGGTGGTGTTGAGGAAGGTGCGTTCCTCCACCGTGGTCAGCACGTAGTTGGAGATGTCGCGGTAGAAGAACTCCGCGCTGAGCAGGCTGCTGGGATTGAAGTACCACTCCAGCGAGGCGCCGTAGTTGTTGGACTCGTACGGCTTCAACGCGGGATTGCCGGTGGAGGCGGTCAGCGTGGTGTTGTCGGTGGCGACGTACGGGGTCATGTTGGTGTAGCGCGGCCGTGCGATCACCTTGGCCGCGGCCAGGCGCAGGATCAGATCGTCGCGCAGGTCGTAGGCGATGTTGAACGACGGCAGCCATTTGCCATAGCTGGTCTCGTAGTTGACCGGGCTGTAGCCGCCGGACGCGTCGTAGCTGTAGCCGCCAATGGAATCACGCGTGTGTACATAGCGCACGCCGACGTTGCCGCGATAGCGCTCGCCGGAGAAGTTGCCCTGCAGGTACCAGGCGCGGTTCTGTTCTTCGATGTGGTAGCTGCCGCTGTAGCTGAAATCCAGGGCATCGGCCCCGTCCAGGCTCTCGGCGTAGCTGCCGATGGAGCCCTTGTCGATGGTGGCCCAGTGCTGCATGTCCTGGCTGGCCGAGATGCCGTCGAGATAGCCGGATGGGGTGAGTCCGCCATAGAAGCTGGACAGCGTGGTGCCGTCGTCGATGGTCCAGGTCGTGCTGTAGGAGGTCTGGCCCATCGCATGGTTGGTCAGCTTGACGCCGGTCAGGATCTGGTTGAACGGCCCCCACTCCACTGTGTGGTCGAAATCCAGCTGAAGATACTTTTCCTGGTCGTACTGCGGACTGTGGCTGGCCGACAGGTTGTGCAGCTGCATGTTCGATGGATCGGTCGGATCCAGGTTGTAGTCGATCGAGGTGTTGCGGTGATCGATGTTGTAGCTGTAGCCGCCGTAGGAGACGAACTGGATGCCGTAGATGCGGTCGGCGCCACCGGTCGACCTGGTGTAACCGACCTGGCTGGAGCCGTTCCAGCCGTCGCCGTGCCAGTCCGCGCGCAGGTTGAGGCTGCCGGTCTTGACCTCGGTACGGCGCAGGTAGCCGTCCAGATACGTCGCCGAATCGTCGCCGAAGGTGCCGGAAGTCGCCACGCCGTTGGTGAAACCCAGCGCGGTCGCATCGGCGGTGTTGGACCCCCAGTACGCGTAGTGGCTCTGGTTGTAGTTGTCGAAGGATTCCTTGACGTACAGGCCGGTGAGGTTGAGCTCGAAATCACCGTCCGGCTTCCACTGCAGCGCGGTGGTCACGCCATCGCGCTTGCGGGTCTGCTGGAACAGCGCGGTGTTGAGCGAAGTCGGGTACTGCCCGGTGTTGCTGCCGACCACCGAGGCAGGGAAGCTCGCGCTGGCCACGTCGTCGTAACCGAAGATCTCCACGCCATCGCGGCGCAGCACCTTCTCCGAATGCATCACCGAGGCCAGCACGCCGAAGGTCTCGTCGTGGTTCTTCCAGCTGTACAGCAGCGAGGCGTTCGGCCTGCCCTTCTCGGAACGATCGTTGTAGCCGTAGCTGACGGTGCCGGTGAGCGTGTTGCGCTCCAGGTCGAGCGGCTTGCGCGTATGCACGATCACGGTGCCGCCGATCGAACCTTCGTCGATGCGCGCCTCCGGGGTCTTGTAGACCTCCATCAACCCGACCACTTCCGGCGCCAGGATGCTGTAGTTGAACGAGCGGCTGTCCGGGTCATTCGGATCGCCGCCCCAACTGGTGGAAGCGATGGTCTGGCCGTTGAGCAGCACGCGGTTGAGCGCCGGATCGGTGCCGAGGATGCTGACCTTCTCGCCCTCGCCGAACTGGCGGTCCACGGTGATGCCGGACAGGTGCGAGAGCGACTCGGCAACGTTGGTATCGGGGAACTTGCCGATGTCCTCGGCACTGATCGCATCGACGATGGCATCCGCGTTGCGCTTGACGTTGAGCGCCTTGCCCAGGCTGGCCTGGTAGCCGACCACCTTGACCGCGTCCAGCGTGGTCAGATCCTGCCCGGAGCTGCTGCCGCTTGCGTTGGCGGTGTGGCCCTCGGCCTCGGTCGAGGATGCGGCGGTCGGGAGCGTCGGTGCCTCCTGTGCGGCAGCGAGGCCGGCAAAGGCGGCGCTGCCGTAAATCAAACTGCGGATACCCAATGCCAGCGGCGCGGCGCGCAGGCGGCGCGTCCAGTGCGAGGCGCGGGAACAGCAAAGCACATGCGGGGAGTGCTGCGAATTCAACGACATGTTCGGACCTTCTGGCTGTGTGAAGGAATGCGTGGCGTACACGGCACGCATCGCCCGTCCTCGATCCGGACGGCGACAGTCTTGTGATGGCGATGTGCCACAGATGGCTACGGCATGTTGCTTTGACGGGTCGATGGCCTCCGCTGATAACGTTATCTTCGGAAGCTCACATCTATCCACGTTTTGTCAGAAAGCAGCAACATTTCGAGCGACGACAACGTAAACACTCAACACGGTCGTCGCCTTCGACGTGATCGGTTGCACACTTGTGCGGTCAGGCGCGATGAAACTCATGCGACGCAACATGCGAAGACGGCCATGGCATTGCGGCGACCGGACAGACCCGACGGACTTATCAGGACTTCGGCCTTGCCGAAGACAATACGCACGCAAGCCCCTGGCATTCCTGCCAGGGGCTATCGCCTGTTCGCGGTCTGCTTTTACTCTCACTCCCGCGAAGCGCTTTTCAGCAACCCAATGGCTGATCAAGCGGGAATGACGTCTGTTTCTGCAGGGCCCAGAGATCGTGAGCAGGCTCTTGCCTGGGCGACTACCCGCCCTGCCCGGCGATCCAGGTATTCATCACCTGCAACTGCGCATCGAGCAGCACCAGATCGGCCTGGTAGCCGGGCGCGATCACGCCGAGACGGTCAGCCAGGCCGATGCACTGCGCCGGATAGGTCGAGGCCATGCGCGCGGCCTCGTCGAGCGGGACGCCCAGCAGTTCGACGGTGTTGCGTACCGCGCTGGCCATGTCCAGCGCCGAGCCAGCCAGTGCGCCGGCGGCGTTGCGCACCACGCCGTCGATCTCGGTGATGGTTTCGCCATACAGGTCGAAGCTGGGGCTGTCGGCGCCGACCATCGGCATCGCATCGGTGACCAGCAGCAGCTTGCCGCGTGGCTTGGCTGCCAGCGCCACGCGCAGGCTGGCCGGATGCACGTGCACGCCATCGACGATCAGGCCACACCAGGTATCGCGGTCTTCCAGCGCGGCACCGACCACATTCGGCTCGCGCCCGGTCAGCGGCGACATCGCGTTGTACAGATGGGTGAAGCCGGTGATGCCGGCGGCGATGCCGGCACGTGCCTGCTCGTAGCTGGCGGCGGTATGTCCGGCGAACACGATCGCGCCGCGCGCGACCAGCGCGCGGATGTCTGCTTCCGACACCCGCTCCGGCGCCAGCGTGATCAGGGTGACGCCGTTGTCCAGCGAAGTATCGACCTCGATCTCGTGCGCGTCCGGCGCGCGGAACACCTTCTCGTCGTGGGTGCCCTTGCGTGCCGGGTTGAGGTATGGCCCTTCCAGATGGATGCCGAGGATGCCCGGCACGCCCTGCGCGATCGCCGCGCGCGTGGCCTGGATCGCCGCGGCCATCTTGTCGGCGGTGTCGCTGATCAGCGTCGGCAACAAGCCGGTGGTGCCGAAGCGGCGATGCCCGCGCGCGATCGCGGCCAGGCCTTCGGGCGAGGTGTCGTTGTTGAACAGCACGCCGCCGCCGCCGTTGACCTGGATGTCGATGAAGCCGGGCAGCAGCGTGCCGCCGTGCAGGTCGACGCGCTGCGCAGCCGCGGCCACGCGCGGATCATCGGCGGCGACCACGGCGGCGATGTCGCGACCCTCGATCAGCACCGCGACGTCGTCGCGGAAGCCGTCCTGGGTCAGTACCCGGCCGTTGAACAACGCGACCGGCGTGTTGGAATCCTTCATCAGACGGTTTCCGTGACCTTGTTGAGATGCGGCGGCAGGTCCGGGTTATGGCCCCGGCGCAGTGCCAGCGCGTTGATCGCGCGGTAGAAGCTCTGGATCGTCAGCAGCGGCGTGCACACCGGATGCGGCGACCTGGCCAGCGGCAGCGCCGAGGCCGCGCCGGGAACGGCGACACTCGACGCCAGCCACACCTGCGCGCCACGGTCGGCGAATTCCTCGGCCAGCGCGCTGGTGCCGGCACCGGTTTCGTCGGGCTGGGCGAAGGCCAGCACCGGGAAGCCCGGCCCGACCAGCGCCATCGGCCCGTGCTTCACCTCGGCCGAGCTGTAGGCCTCGGCGTGCAGGCCGCAGGTTTCCTTGAACTTCAGTGCGGCTTCCTGCGCAGCGGCCAGGCCCAGGCCACGGCCGAGCACGAACAGGTTGTGCGCATCGGTCAGCCCGTCGGTGAGGTCGGACCAATCCGCCCTCCACGCCTGGCGCAGCGCATCCGGCAACGCATCGAGCGCATCCAGCAGTGCCGGGTCGTTCTTCCACACCGCGCCCAGTTGCAGGATCGCCGCCAGCGAGGCGAGGTAGCTCTTGGTCGCGGCCACGCTTTTCTCCGGCCCCGCGCACAGCGGCAGCACGGTGTCGGCCAGTTGCGCCAGCGGCGAATCCTCGACGTTCACCAGCGCCACCACGCGTGCACCGGCGGCCTTGGCGGCTTCGGCATTGCGCAGCAGGTCCGGGCTCTTGCCCGATTGCGAGATCACCAGATACAGCGCGCCATCGAGCTTGAGCGGCGCCTCGTAGACCGAACCGACCGACGGCGAGGCCGAGGCGGTGACGATGCCCAGCTGGGTCTCGAACAGGTACTTGGCGTAGGTGGCGGCATGGTCGGAACTGCCGCGCGCGCAGGTGACCACGAACGGCGGCGGCGCCCAGCGCAGCGAATCTGCCAGGGCATCAACGGTGGCGCGGTTGCGGGCGAACTGGGTGGCGACCACGTCGGCGGTCTGGGCCGCCTCGTGGAACATCAGCGTATCGGTCTCGTTGGGCAATGCCATGGATGAGAGAGTCAGGTCGGTTCGGGGGGAAGGGGGCGTGGGGCTGCCGGCTGCAGCGGCGCGGTCGAGCCGCGCACCACCAGTTGCGGGACGAAGCCACGGTTCTGCAGCTGCGTGCCCTGCTCGTCGTAGGCATCGGTGCGCAGCTGGCTGATCAACAGGCGCGCGGCATGCCGCGCGATATCTTCGGTGGCCTGCTTGGCGGTGGTCAGCGGCGGCCACGACTGGCGCGAGAACGGGCTGTCCTCGAAGCCGGCGATGGAGAGCTGGTACGGCACGTTCATGCCGGTGGACTTGGCTGCGGCCAGCACGCCGGCGGCGATCTCGTCGTTGCTGCCGAAGATCGCGCTCGGCGGTTCGCGCAGCGACAGCAGCCGGCGCGCGCCACGGAAGCCGTCGTCGAAGGTGTAGTCGCCCTGCACGATCAGGTGCTTGTCGATCACAATGCCGTAATCGCGCAGCGCCGCCTCGTAGCCGGCGTAACGCTCGCCGCTGGAACGATGCTGCGGGCCGCCCCACAGGAAACCGATGCGCTGGTGGCCGAGCTGGATCAGGTGTTCGGTGATCTCGTAGGCGGCGGCGCGATCGTCGATGTAGACGCAGGCGCCATCGCCCGGATCCTCGGTGGCGGCGATGATGCGCACGAACTTGACGCCGCGCGCGCTCAATCCCGCCAACAACTCGGGCCGCTCGGACATCGGCGCGGTCAGCACCAGGCCGGCCAGACGCGAGCGCTGTACCCACTCGGCCATTTCCTCGGCCAGCAGCGGTGAGGTCGAGTCGACCGGATTGATCTGCAACCCGAAGCCGGTCTCACGGCAGGCGGCGAGCACGCCGTTCTGCACACCGATGATGTGGTACGGATTGGGGTTGTCGTAGACCAGCCCGATCACGAACGGTGTGCCGCTGCGCAGGTTGCGCGCGGACGGATCGGGTTCGTAATCGAGGTCGGCGATCGCGCGCAGCACCCGTGCGCGGGTGGCCTGCATCACCGAGGGTTCGTTGTTGATCACGCGCGAGACGGTCTTCAACGAGACCTTGGCGCGCTCGGCAACATCCTTGATGGTCGGTCTGCGCATATTCTGCCCCTGGCTGTTCGACGAGCCTTCCATGATGCCCGGATCAGCCCTGCCGCGCCGGCTGGCTGGCGCGGTGCCCGCTCAGCGAATAGAACAGGATGTACAGGTAGCACGGCACCATCAGCAGCGCGAACACCAGCTGGAAGTCGTAGTGCTGCTTCAGCACCGCGAACAGCTGCGGGATGATCGCGCCGCCGGCAATGCCCATGACCAGCAGCGCCGAGCCGATCTCGGTGAAGCGGCCCAGGCCCTTGATCGCCAACGGGAAGATCGCCGGCCACATCATCGCGTTGGCAAAACCGAGCGCGGCGACGAAGCCCACCGACACGTAGCCGTGGGTGAAGTAGGCACCCAGCGAGAACAACACGCCCAGCACCGCCGAGACGCTCAGGTAGGCCGCCTGCGAGACCACGCGCGGGATCAGTATCAGGCCGGCGATATAGCCTGCCAGCATCGCCGCCAGCGTATAGGCGGTGAACAGCTTGGTGCGATCCAGCGGCAGGTCGAAGCCGTGGCCGTAGGTGCCGATCGCATCGCCCGCCATCACCTCCACGCCGACGTAGACGAACAGGCACAGCACGCCCAGCCACAGGTGCGGGAACTGGAAGATGCTGGTCTTGCCGCTCCCGTTGCCGGCCGGCACCGCATTCACCTCGGACGGCTTCAGCTCCGGCAGCGGCGAGAACAGCACGCCGATCGCCAGCACCACCAGCACGCCGGCCATCGCCAGGTACGGCGCATGGATCTTGGCGGCGAACTCGTCCAGCAGCGCGGCCTTGGTCACCGCATCGGCGGCCGCCACCTTGGCGGACAGATCGCCGATGCCGTGCAGCACCACGGTGCCGATCACGATCGGCGCGAGGATGCCGGCGATCTTGTTGCAGATACCCATCAGCGCGATGCGACGCGCGGCGGTCTCGATCGGGCCGAGGATGCTGATGTACGGATTGACCGCGGTCTGCAGCAGCGCCAGGCCACTACCGATCACGAACAGCCCGCCCAGCGCACCCGGATACCAGCGCTGCGTGGCGAACTGGCCGAACGCCGCCGCGCCCACCGCCATCACCAGCAGGCTCAGGCCCAGTCCCTTCTTCATGCCGGTGCGCTTGAGCAGCCACGAGGACGGCAGCGCCAGGAAGAAGTACGACAAATAAAAGACCATCAGCACCAGGAACGCATTGACCTCGTTCAGGTCGAACGCCAGCCGCACGAAGGTGATCAGCGGACCGTTGACCCAGGTGAAGAAGCCGATGATGAAGAACAACGCGCCGACGATGGCGATCGACACAAGCGGATTGGCGGGCCTGGTGGGTGACATGGATCGGCGGGCTCCAGCGGAAGGTTGGCGGGCGGGGATCGCGTGGTTCGGTCAGCGCCGCAGTTCGGCGACGAAGTCGTAGTAATCGTTGTGGCAGTACGTGTCGGTCAGCTCGATCGCGCTGCCATCGCGGGCGTAGCCCACCCGCACCACGTGCAGGATCGCCTCGCCGGTGCGCATCTTCAGCTGCTCGGCCAGCCGCGCCGGCAGGTTGATCGCGCGGAAGTACTGCAGGGCGCGCACCACCGGCGTGCCCTGCGCATCGAGGTAGGCATAGAGCGAATCGCCGACCTGCTCCGGGTCCGGCACGATGCGCTCCGGCAACACCGCCTGTTCATAGGCCATCACCCGGTCGTCGGCGCTGCGCAGGCGGCTCAGCACCGCCACCGTCGAATCCGGCGACAGCCCAAGCCGCATCAGCTCCTCGCCGTGGGCCGCGCGCAGGCGCCGGTCCAGCCAGCGCGTGCCGGGCTCGTAGCCCTTGATCCGCAAGGTCTCGCTGAAACTGGTCAGACCGCTCAGCTGGTGCTGGATGTGCGAAGTGACGAACGTGCCGGCGCCCTGGCGGCGGGTGACCAGGCCCTGCTCCACCAGCGCATCGACCGCCTGGCGCAGGGTGACGCGGGAGATGTCCAGCCGTTCGCACAGGTGACGCTCGGCCGGCAGCGCCTCGCCGCTCTTCCAGCGGCCCTCGCGGATGCTGTCGCCGAGCTTGGCCGCCAACTGCAGATACAGCGGCGTGGGCGCGGACGGATCCACCACCAACTCGTCGAGACGCTTGTCGTGCTCCTGCGCGGACTTGGCCATTCCTTCACCCTTGGACATCAATTCATTAGGTCCAATATATTACCAATTTTGGATTTGTGCACCTCGAACCCTCGTAGAGCCGAACTTGCCCGGCACTACAGCCGGACATAGATCCGCCGGCGATCCATCCACCAGCCCAGTGCCCAGCACAACAAGGTGTAGGCGACCGCGCACAGCAGCGAGCCCAGCGCTCCCGGCACGATCCGCTGGAACACCGCGATGCCGAGCCAGTCATACAAGCCCATGCCGGATGCGACCCGCACCTGCTGCAGGGTGACCACGAACAACTCGGAGAACAGGTAGATCGCCAACGGGTTCTTGCCGAGCACGGTGAAGAAGCCGCTGCCGGCCCGATGGCCGCCCAGCTCGATCCAGGCCACCAGCAGCGCCAGCCAGACCAGGTCCAGGCCGACGGTCAGCAGCACGAACGGGCCGGTCCACAGCTTCTTGGCGATCGGGAACCACGGATTCCACAGCAGCGCCAGCACGACCAGCACCACGCCGCAGGCCAGCATCCAGCCAACCGCACGCGGGGTCTTGCCGGCACGGCGCAGCCACTGCCCGGCCAGATAGCCACCCAGCACGTTGGCGGTGGCCGGCAGCGCCCCAAGCAGGCCTTCCGGATCGAAACCGCCGTCCTTGCGATACAGGTGATCGCGCCCGACCAGCCACAGGTCCAGGCGGGTGCCGGCGTTGGCCAGCTTGTCCAGCTCCAGGCCGGGCATGCCGAACAGATGCAGGATCGCCCAGTACGCAAGCGGCAAAGCCAGCGCCAGCCATGGCAACAGCTTCCCGGGCAGATAGCGCACCGCCAGTGCCGCCAGCAGGTAGCAGATCGCGATCCGCTGCAGCACCCCGAACACGCGGGTCTGATCGAACGGCTTGAACGCCCAGTGCCCATCGACCTGCTGCACGAACGGGTACCAGTACATCAGCAACCCGCACAGAAAGATCAACCCCGCGCGCTTGAACACCCGCCGCAGGAAATCCGCCTCGCTGCCACCCGGCGCGGCGAAGCTGAGCGCATTGCCGGTGACGAACAGGAAGGTCGGGAACACCAGATCGGCCAGCGTGAAACCGAACCACGGGGTGTGCACCAGTTGCGGATACGCAGCGGCGCCGGGGCCGGAGGTGTTGACCAGGATCATCAGGAAGATGGTCAACCCGCGCAGTACGTCGAGCGACAGGAAGCGTTCCGGCTTCGGGAGCGTTGGCGTCATCGCGAGACCTCGATACAAGCACTCACCTTGGAGCAGACCATCATCACTCCTGCTCCAGCAATCGCCGGATCGAACCCACCACATCACGCGGCGCCTTCCCCGGTGACGGTACGTCGCCCGATTCCGCCCACTGCCGTTCCCACTGTGCCAGTTCACGACCGAACGCGGCCTCGTCGAACGCCGTGCCGGCCTGCTGCGCGGCGCGATATGCATCGAGGAAGCGCATCCATCGCTGCAGGTAGAAACCGTCGTACATGCCCTGCCACGCCTTGGACGCATAGTCGGCCAGGTTGCCGTCGCCGCCCCACACGCTCACCTGCGCACGCGCATTGGCGACGTAGTAGGCCTGCAACGCGGCATCGCCGTCAGCATAGTTGCGCGCCTGCGTGGTCCAACTGGACAGGGTTTCCTGCTGGCCACCGATCAATCCATCGATACCGCGCACCAGCACGACCGCCTTGGCGCGTGCCGCATCGCCGGTAGCGAAGTCCTTGTGCTGATAGGCCTGCACCGTCTGCTGCAGCAGATCGTCCACGCGCAGGGTCAGGTAGTGACGCGCGTAGTCGACCAGATCATGTCGGTACAGCGGCGCATCGCGATAACGCGGCGCCTGCGCCAGCAATGCCTTGATCGCCTTGCGCAGCCGCACCGGATCGCCGGGTTTGTCGTCGAAACCGGTGATCGCCACAGTCGGCCGCTTGAACAACAGATAGCCCCCCGCGCGCTTGTTCCACCAGCGCGGGCTCCAGTAACGCGTGCTGTAGACCGAAGCACGCAGATCCTCCCACGCAGCCAGCAGATCGCCATCACTGTGACCGTAGCGGGCGCGACTGTATTGCGCGATCCACTGCTCCAACGGCTGCGCGGTGCCCTCCCAGGCCAGGTTGTAGAGGTATTCGTAGACCACCGAGTTGCTGTGCAGCCCTTCCGGGAATGCACCGAAACCGGCGAGCTGACCATGCTGCGGATCGGCCAGCAGCGCCTGCAGATCCTGCCGGTAGAAATCGAAATCACCGTAGACCGGATTGCTGCCGCCGTAGTTGTGCACGTAACCGTAGATCCACTGCTTGCCGTCGAACGCCTGCGAAGCCTTCCATGTGCCCGGATAGCGATCGTTGCCGATGTCCAGCACCAGCATGCGGTTATTGGGCACCTTGCTCAGGAAAGCGTCGATCGCCTCGGGTTGCCAGAACTCGCGATCGGCACCGAACAACCAGCCCTGCATCACCCAGGTCGCCTTCGGGTTGGCCTGCGCGATCGAGCGATAGATCGCCTCGCCATACTGCGCCAGCCGCGCATCACGCTTGGCCGCGGGCACGGCCCTGGCCTTGGCGGCCTCGGTATTGGCGGTGCTGTCGCCGTACTTGGCCGCGGCCACATCGCTGCCGTCATCGGCCACCGGTGGCAGCATCTCGTTGAAGGCATCGGCCAGGTAGAACTCACCCTCGCCATAGCTGCGCGTGTACAGCTCGATGAAGCGCCGCGCGATGCGCGCGAACAGCGGATCGGCCGGGTCCAGCCAATAGGTTTCGTGGAACCCCTCCCACGCACGCATGCGGTAGATGCGCGCCTGCGGATGCGCCTGCGCGAACGCCTTGGGCACATAGCCCGCGAACGCCGGCAGCACCGGCTTCATGCCCAGCTCGCGCATGCGCGCCAGGATCTGCTTCTGCAACGCCTGCTTGTCATCGATCCAGCGCTGCGGCAGCGGCGCGCGATAGCCCTCGATGTTGCCCATGCGCTGCCACGGCGTGAACGCCGGGCCGGAGAAGTAGTCGGCAAGATCGGCGTCGGCCACATCGAACTCGCGCCACAGCTGTTGCCAGATCGCCTCCTGCCCCTCCATCGCCAACGGCATGTCGACACCGTGCAGCGCCATCCAGTCGATCTCACGCTGCCAGCGCGACCAATCCCAGAACGGCGTGGTGTAGCCGTAGGTGCAGGTGTTGAGGTAGGCACGATGGGCGAACGGCGTGGCGACCTTGGTCCCGACGAAATTGTCGAAACGCGCCGGCAGCGCGACCCGATCACCTTCCCAACTCACCGATGCCGCACCGATCGAATTCAGATAGGCGTAGGCGCCATGCACCAGCGCCACCGGATCGGAGCCCTGCACGTCGAGCCGCTTGCCTTGCGCATCGACGCGGTACCACGGCGCCCCCTCCTGCTGCGGCTGCTCGTTGAGCGTGATACGCGCAGCGGCCTGCGCGCCAAAACTGCGCTCGAGCACCTGATGAGCTGCATCGCTGGCATGTGCGGCGCCGACCAGCACCGAGCCGGCCAGAAGCACCGACAGCATGGATGCAGGACGTTGAATGAAACCTTTTACGTTCAACTCATTTGCTCCTGTGGCACTCAGCTCTCAAAGCATCTCTCCCCGGGAGACTGCCGCCCCATTTGGGGGAAGGGGTTGCGATGAGGGCACGGGGGCGAAGCCCCGATGATGCCGGGCTGCAAGAGGCTCCGCCCATACCCTCATCCGCCCCTTCCGGGCACCTCGCTCCGCGCCCCGGCCCGCAAGCGGGAGAAGGGAAATGCATGTTGCACTTGCTGTTGCACTTGCACTTGCTGTTGCTGTTGCTGTTGCTCGTGATTTTGCTGTCGCCTTTCGCCTTTGACTTTCCCGGGGCCCCCATCCGCAGCGGCGGAGCCAGCGGGAATAACCCGAAGGGCGACGCACATGGATGTGCGTCGTTTTCTGCCGCGACAGGAGGTCGCGTCAGAAAATCCCGCTGGCGCAGCGGAGGGCGCGAGGACTGGGGCGTGTTTCTTTGGGTTACGTTTCTTTGCACGAGCAAAGAAAGGTGACTCG